>JAPKBI010000151.1 GCA_028823475.1 Halioglobus sp.
TTTGACAGAAAAATAATGGCCTCGCCAAAAGCATTTGTCAGGCGGTCCTAGTAATAATACGTATATACCGCTTGACGACTCAGGTCTGCAGGGCCATAGTCCTTTTTTTTAATATTGGCTTTTATACTTATACTACTGTCGTTCACTTAGCGCGGTTATGGCGTTCTATTAAGTGACGAACGATAAAGCAGTCGGAAGAGAGAAGAATTATGAGTTTACTTGACAGTGTTGGCGGTAAAATGCCCCGGACCATGGGCTTTGCCTTAATAGTAGCCTTTTTGTCATTAGGGGCTATTAGTGGCTGCGACCTCGGCATCGACGATGACTATGATTTTTTAGAACCTGACAGACCTGACGGGTCTGACGGGTCTGACGGGTCTGACGGTGGCTTTGGTGGGGAAGAGACGCCCGAGGGATGTTCAAACCCAGACAACAATCCCTGCACTCAGTACGTGATGGTGACGTTTGATGATGGCATTCCTGTCATTCCGGCCCTGACTAAAATATTGCCCCTTATCAAGAATTGCGACATATATCCCAAGGGAAGCAAACCTAGCGTGTCGAAAATTTATCCTTTGATCCCCACTGAAGGTGATGTTAAAGACCTTAAGAAATGTATCAATGGCGAAGACCGACGAAAAAATCCTGATGGTAGCGATGTCCGCATTACCTATTATGCGACGGTAGGATACGGGGCTGCTTTAGACAACATGGACTATCTAGGCTCCCTCGGGAATGAGATCGCCAACCACACAACGACCCACGGTACATGGAATGGTGGTACTGGCCAACCAGTGTTCCAAGACGAAACAGTCTATACAGTAGAGAAGTGGGCCCAGGAATTGTCTGATATGGCTGATATTCTGAATTACTGGACGTCGATTCCGCGAAGTAGCATTGTTGGTGTTAGGGCGCCTTACCTAGAATTTAACAACAATACGTTTAAAGGCATTTACAAATACCTTGCGACTCATGACCAGCCAGGCGACGAGGCGGTTTATTATGATAGCAGTATCCACTACGACCCTACAATTGACAATGTCCTTCATCCCCCGAAGCCACTCACTGTGGCTAACTATTGCGACCCCGAGCAACCAGCAAAAATTCGAAACCCGAAAGAAGTGCAACCTCCAAAAGCAGGATCTAATTTTATTACGCTGGATCCCACAACGCAGGTTTGCAATAAGATGATCCCAGAAGGAGAGCAGGGTGGGCTTGCTCTTATTTGGGAAATGCCGATGCCGGTGTTGGGCAAATTCCTCATGGAGCTCCCTGAGGACCTTAAAGACCTCAATACGTTTCTAGAATATCAAAAGAACTCGAACCCAGATGGCGGGAGCAACAACCCAGGATACGTGCCGATGATGATTGCGATGCACGCCGCCGAACTTGGGAAACATCCAGACTTTTTGAATTGGATGTTAGACGCGCAAAAAAATTACGGTGTCAATTTCGTTGCGGTTAGCGACATTGTAGACCTTTATGCTCTCGGCCGTGAGGAGGTTACACCGACAACGCCGTATGAGTTAAAAGCGGCCTGCCTAGATAATATTGGGGGCGGTGACGCGGTCAAATGTGAGCATAATAGCGTCAATTCAACCGCTTACCTTGTGACGAACACCCCTTGCAACACGGTAGGCCAATGCTCAGATACTAAGTGTTCTCTACTCTGCGACGATAACTACGGCGCGGCTGAAAACTGCAAAATTAAGAAGTCTGACGCTGACGGGTTTACAACTTGCAATCGTATTAGTGACGACAATAGTTGCGATCCAATCCCGCCTGCCGAAGTCGCTGTATATAATAGCGGCGCTTTTCCTTGGCTTGGAAACCCTAGCGGTAATAAGTCATCAGGTTCATTGTGCAACGAATGGCCAACGGGTGCCCCGCCCTTTCCGGATAGCTGAGCATAGAGGCCAAGCTTTTCTGAATATGTTGTTCGTTAGCAAAAAGCGGTTACAGAACTGGTTAACTTAACAGAGTCGTGTCGTTTGTACTTGAGATTTATTTCCTAAACGAATTGGCAAGACAATAACACAAGCAAAGAAAAGGGAAAAATGATGAATGGTCTTTACCGAGTTGGCGGCAAAATGCGCAGGGCCATGGGCTTTGCCCTAATGGTCGCGTTTTTGTCATTAGGCGTTATTAGTGGCTGCGACCTCGGCATCGACGATGACTATGATTTTTTAGAACCTGACAGACCTGCCGGGGGTTTAGACGCTGTCGATCCCGATGCGGGCATTTACCCTAACATTCAAGTCATTCAACCGTTTCTGAGCGGCGCTATCGACCCCATCAAGGTCCAATATTGGGA
The DNA here is from genome assembly GCA_028823475.1 of Halioglobus sp. Taxonomy (GTDB): domain Bacteria; phylum Pseudomonadota; class Gammaproteobacteria; order Pseudomonadales; family Halieaceae; genus Marimicrobium. The sequence goes on from JAPKBI010000151.1 coordinate 2,315, forward strand.
CCAGACCTATTATTGGGGGCCAGACAGTGATGGCAACGACGCTTGCTTTAAAGGTACCGTCGGAATCGAGGACTCTTCTAGTCTTGCGCAAGAAACAGCTCCGGGCCCAGAATGCCCCACGTCTCTTGGCCAAGTGACCCCTTGCAACCCCGCGGCAGCCGCCGATACGGTCGCAAGCGGTGCGGTGCAACCGGCAATCTCCGGTTGTGAGCGTGGCGGCGCCGCCTGCACCGATATCCTAGTCCCTGGCATTACGGATGAAGTGACGTGTGAGTCAACGGTTCGTATGGCTGATCCAATTGCCGCAGGCGCTGCCTGGTTTCAAAATATCGACGCCCCCGGCACCAAAGGTGGCACCGCCTCTCACTGGTGGTATGGCACCCGCGCCGACAAAACGTTTGACGCTGAGGATCGATACGGTGGCACCCAGATTGATTACATTAGCGACGTGACGAACATTAATATCGCAGCCAGCGGTGGCGGCAGCGGGCCAACCACTCGCGTAAACAATATCTATTTGTGCAGTAATAAAGACGTGGTGAACCCTGCCGAATCGCCCGATGTGTGCACACTCTCGAGTTTGTTCGGTAGCTGCGGTTATGCAGCAAACGGCGACCCTGAGGCATGTAAGATTAACAATATCGGTCTTGTGGACGGGGCCTACAACGTCTTCATAAGGTCAGCCACACCTAGCGAAGGCTTCGGTGGGGAAGATGGTCCGGCTGTGCAGGCAGCACGCGGATCGGTCGCATGTGCAGCAGCAGATCCAATAAATCAGTGCTGCGTTACGTCCGCCACCCTCAGAGCAAAAGGCACGGACGAAAAAGACGTTGCGGATGCTCTTGCAACAGCACTGAACGCATGTTTTATGTTGGTGCCTGAGACGACTGCGCTAGAGGTCAAAGCTATAGGCACTGGTCCTCGCTCGCCGGCGCAGGCTGGTGTGCTCCTTCACGGCTGGGACGGCACAGATAATGGGGCGTCGCCCTGGCTGCCAGGTAACGGACAGAGTGTTGGCGATGGGGCCGGCGCGCGTTGGTCGAGCTCTTATATTAATAACTATAACGTTTCATACCCGGGCAAGGACACTAGGGCAGACCAAAGCCAAGACCCGCCAAGAATAAAAGGGCCGACCGTCAGTATGTACAGCGTTTTTCAGGGCGGGTCGATACTCTCTATACCGGATACCCAAGTCAACTGTGTCTTTGGTGCGGATGCTGGCACGGATAGTAGAGCTCCGTCAGCGGAGGGCCTCGTCGGCTGTGGGACGAAGAAATCTCAGTTGGTAAAGTCGCAGTGGTGTGGACCCGATTGCACCATAGGGGGCAGGCTGATCAGCACTGCTTGTGCTAACAATGCTGTGCCGGACACCCAAGGCGTTACAGAGCAATGCTCGATTAAGCCACAGAAGATTGCTGCTATGCTCGTCTTACAGCGGCAGTACTCGTGCGTGACGGGTCTAGGCATTCCGGCGCCGTGCGCGTCCCTACCTTGGAGCCTCAATACCGCTTACAACGAAGTCGTGGTTGAGCCTGATACTCAAGCGCCGAAAAATACCATTTCAGCATATTATAATCCGCGTGAAACTAGTGATAGAGATTATCCCTCCGACCCTCGCGTTAACGCCTGTAACGGTACTACAAATGGAGCAGCCAACATTCAGCGGCCTTTAAGAGCTAATGGAAAAGATATGTGCTGCCTCGTTGATATGTTCTCTCGCACGCTTGAAAGCCCGCTCAACTGCGTGGTTGCGCCGCCCGATGACAAATCTACGTCAACCTGCAAACAGTTAGAGGGCTGGGATACCCTGGCCCCACCACTTTTGGCGCTCGATGTGCAAAGTATAGATAAGCCATTCTCGGCAGGTGATTGCGAAGCCATTCATGGCGCTGGTACGGTCTGCCCGGGTGATGATGTCTGCAGTTCTGATGTGACCTCAAAATTTGGCAGTGCCTACCCCAATATTCAACCGAAACCGTAAGGCGAGCGACGCGCAGGCCTAGCGGCGGTTGTCGTCGGAGAATGTTGAGTGGTAGCGATTGACATGAATGAGATAGGGTTAAAAGGCTGAATAAACTCAGAGTAAGTTCGGATGCCACAAGGTTCAAAGGTGCTGTGTTGGACGCTTGTTTTTTTAGGGCTCTGGCACGCGCGTCGCTTAGCATGGCTTGGCGATTTGGGTCTTTCAACAGCGTATATCACCAATAAAATAGCATTATAGAGCGATAGATCGCGCAGATGGCGCACAATGTCTGTCTATTTGCAATCTCTCTCTCCCATAAGCGCATTATACTGTCCATTCGGCTGAGCACTCACCTGCCGACTCGGCCGCCGCTTGGGATACCCCTCAAAGGGTGGTTCGTACGCCGCCCCACAAGGGCTGTACGCGAAGACGCTGCAGGTGAGCAGCCACCCTTAAAGAATGACTGGTGACACGCTATGAACAGCTTTGATCACAACAAATACAGGCCCTTTCAGCCCATCGCTATGCCTAATCGGCGCTGGCCTGACCAGGTGATTGAACAGGCGCCGCGCTGGTGCAGTGTTGATCTGCGTGATGGTAATCAGGCTCTGATAGAACCGATGACGGCGCACCAGAAATTGTTGCTGTGGGAGCAGCTGGTCAAAATTGGCTTCAAGGAAATTGAGGTGGGATTCCCGTCGGCCTCGAGCCACGACTTCGATTTTGTGCGCGAGCTGATTGAGAACGACAGAATTCCTGACGATGTCACGATTCAGGTGCTCACTCAGGCACGGGCAGATCTGATTGAGAAGACCTTTAAGGCACTCAGTGGTGCACGCCGTGTGATCGTGCACGTGTACAACTCGACCTCTACGGTGCAGCGCGAGCAGGTGTTCGGCCTAGATCGTAAGGGTATTATAGATATTGCGGTGAAAGGCGCTGAGTTGGTTAGAGAGTGTGCCGCCCGTCACCCGCACACGGAGTGGGTGTTTGAGTATTCACCGGAGAGCTTTACCGGTACCGAGCTGGATTTTGCCGTAGAGGCGTGTGACGCCGTCACCGCGGTGTGGCAGCCGACCCCCGAACACCCGGTGATTATTAACCTTCCAGCGACCGTCGAGATGAGTACACCGAATGTCTATGCCGACCAGATCGAGTGGTTCTGCGATCGAGTGGCCAATCGAGACAGCCTGCTTATTTCGCTGCATACGCACAACGACCGCGGCTGTGCTGTGGCGGCGGCGGAGCTTGGCGTGATGGCCGGCGCTGACCGTATAGAAGGCACGCTGATGGG
>JAPKBI010000152.1 GCA_028823475.1 Halioglobus sp.
ATGCCTTGCAAAAATGGACAGGACAAACATCAGCACCGGTTGCCGTGTATGAAGACTTCCCGCCTGTCTGTCATTGGTTTGACCTATTGATGTTGTCAGAAAGATTGTCACCCGAGCGTCCGCTGGTGCCGAAGGACTGCGGCGCTAGAATCGATGTTCTTGGAGTCTCTGCGCTGATCGCGGGCGCTGATGGTTTCGGTTGGCAGCGACGTCTACAAATACTGGCCCCGATGCTGTTGTTGGAAGAGCCGCCAGACATAGCCGTTCGTCTGGGGATGAAATACGGCTGGTCTAAACAGGCTTATGCGGCTGCAATTGAACGTTTGCAGGCCATTAGTGCTGAGCTGGATGGCAGGTTGTTGCGGCAGGAGGCAGATGGTAGCGATTTCATGGTGGGATCTACCGTCACCGCAGCGGATTTTTACTGGGCCAATTTTGCCGGTATGATAAAGCCTCTGGGTCCTGAACATAATCCGATGCCAGACTATATGCGCAAGGCGTATGCGTCAGTCGATGAGGCTACGGGGGCCTGCCTGACACCGCGTTTGGAAGCACATCGAGACAGGATGTATCAGGACTACATCGCACTACCGCTAGATTTTTTGCAGGAGTAAGACGTATGTTATCGCAACAAGAATTATCAGACCGCTTCGAGATTCAGGATTTGGTGTTCCATTACGCCCATCTAATCGACAGTAAGCGTTTTGATGCGTTACGTGAAGACGTCTTTACCGCGGACGCCCATATCGACTACAGCGCTATGGGCGGCAGCGTCGGGGACCTTGAAGAGACCATTACGTTTCTCAAGGCATCGGTTACTAACGAACTGTTTCCCAACACTCAGCATCTCAATGCGAATGTTCAGGTACAGCTGCAGGGCGACGAGGCGACAGGGCGAGTGATGTGTTTTAACCCTATGGAAATGCGCTTGGGGGAGGCCGGTACCCAAACTTTTTTCCTCGGACTTTGGTATGTAGACACTTATCGTCGTACCGACAAGGGCTGGCGCATTGCCACGCGTGCTGAAGAAAAAAGCTGGGTGTTCAATCTGCCTGACTTTATGAGCCTCTAGATCAAAAATTAGATATCATATTAAATAGCTATGACAACGTATTGATTTATATAGTTTTTATCGATAACCTCTAATCGGCGCTAAGGGTCAGTCCAGGACGTAGGGAGAGTGTGCAGATGCAGTTGCTGCACGGCAGAGCGCAGGTTCTGTTCAAGGTCCTCCAGTTGTTGCGCCCCTACTTTGCTAGCGTAGTGATCACAGACCTGATCGACAACTTCTAGGCTGTCCTGCGCCAGACCCCTACCGCGCTCTGTCAATTGAATCTCCTTAGCGCGTTTGTCGGTGTCATCGATACTGCGCTTAACGTAGTCCAGGCGCTCTAGGTCTCTCAGTATTTTACCCATGGCCTGCTGAGTCATCTGGGAGTGTCTGGCCAGTTCTGTCACGCGCACATCACCCATCCCGAGATTGCCTAAGACCGTGCTATGGGAGGTTCGAATGTTGATGTGCCCGCGTGCGGCTAGGCCTTCGCAGATACGTCTATCAAAATCGCACGAGAGCTCTCGCAATAGGCGAGGCAAATTGTTGGATAACTTAGAGGCTATTGCCTGATTATTCTCTGCGGCAGTCTTGCTCACTGGCGTCTCCTTTCTTATGATTGTTGGGGCCGTCATTGCCGTACACTTCAAAGTGTAGCGCAAAGTTTGCGCCTGTCACCTTGACGCCGCTAAATTTGTTGCGGCAATTGATCCTTTCAAGATCCTTCCGGTACACTGCTGAGCTGTGTGGCTGACGGGATAGGACAATGGCGAAGATAATCACCTGTAACACTAACGGTATCCGCTCGGCGGCGGCAAAGGGCTTTTTCGATTGGTTGCAAACAGAACAGCCGGACGTGGTCTGTATTCAGGAAACTAAAGCCCAGGTACATCAACTGAGCGACCCGGTTTTTTCTCCGGCCGGTTACTATTGCTTCTACAATGACGCGATCAAGAAGGGATACAGTGGCACCGCTCTGTACTGCAAGGTCAAGCCGCGCAAGGTCATTACCCGGCTGGGCTGGGATCCAGCAGACTCCGAGGGACGATATATTCAGGCAGATTTTAAAGGGTTGAGCGTTATTTCTTTGTATATGCCGTCGGGGTCAAGCAGTGATGAAGTCCTACAAAAAAAGCTGCGCTTTATGGATATTTTTATGGAGCATCTGAAAGCGCTGCGGCGCAAGCGTCGTGAGCTGATTATCTGCGCTGACTGGAACATCTGCCACCAGGCCATCGACATTAAAAATTGGCGCGGTAACCGCAAGAACTCCGGCTTTCTGCCCGAAGAACGGGCCTGGCTTGATGTGCTTTATGATGAGGTGGGGTATGTCGATTCTTTTCGCGTGATCAATACTGAGCCAGAGCAATATACGTGGTGGTCCAATCGGGGCCAGGCCAGAGCCAATAACGTCGGATGGCGACTGGACTACCAAGTCATAACGCCCAAGCTCGTTGACAAAGTGCGGGCGGCGTCTGTTTACAGGGATCAGCGATTTTCTGACCATGCGCCGCAAATTATGGAATATGACTTTGACATTCCTGCTTGAATGTCTGGTCAAGTGCCGCTGCGGATAAGCTATACTCAGACTTGGATTCATTGCGGGATGGAGTGAAACCCTGTAAATTAAATACTGTTTTTGATGCTGCTTTATGAGCTTATCCACGGGAGAAATGTTTAATGAGTTTGTTTATTAACAGTGCCTATGCGCAAGATGCGGGAGTCGGTCCGGTCGGCGGAGATATGTTCCAGATATTGTTTCTGGTGGGTCTTTTTGGCCTTTTCTACTTTATTGCTATCCGCCCACAACGTAAACGCCAGAAAGAACATACAAAAATGGTGTCAGAGTTGAACAAGGGTGATGAGGTTGTCACGACTTCTGGAATTCTGGGCAAGGTGACGGCGCTGGATGACAATTATATGACGCTTAATGTTGCCAATAATGTCGAAATGAAATTTCAGCGCGTCCATCTCCATGCTGTCCTGCCCAAAGGCACATTAAAGACCATCGGCTAAAAATGGCCCTGGTCTACCCTCGCAAGATAGAGCTTGCTCAGTCGCCAACTCCCCTCCAATACCTTGAACGCGCCTCTGAAAAATGGGGGTGCGGTCACCGGATCTGGGTCAAACGTGACGACCTGACGGGCAGTACCCTTGGCGGGAATAAGGTGCGCAAGCTCGAGTTCATCACGGCCTTCGCTATCGATAATGGCTATGACACCTTGTTGACCTGTGGCGGATTACAAAGCAACCATTGTCGTGCTACAGCCTTTGCCGGTGCTCAGTTGGGGCTAGCGGTTCATCTGTTGTTGCGCGGTGAAGAGCCACAGGATCTAGAAGGGAATTTTCTGCTGGATCATCTGGCGGGTGCGGCGGTCAGTTGCTACCCATTAAAACAGTACGTTAATCACCTTGATGACCTGTTCCATCAGTGGCAGGAACACTACGCCGCGCAGGGTCGCAAGGCATTGGTGGTGCCAACAGGCGGTAGTGACGGTATTGGAGCCTGGGGCTATATTGCAGCGTGTGAGGAGTTGGTCCGAGACTTTACGACATACGGTATTAAACGTGCACATGTCGTTACCGCGACAGGGTCCGGTGGGACGCAGACGGGATTGACCCTTGGGGCGGCGCTGCATCAGTTGCCGGCGACCGTTTGGGGCATCAATGTGTGTGATGATGAAGCGTATTTCCTCGATAAGGTTGCCAGTGATGCCGCCGATTGGCGACGACGATACCCCGAGGCTCCAGATGTCGCGATAGAGCCGCGAGTTCTGGATGGCTATGTGGGTCCAGGCTACGCTGTTGCAGATCCTGAAATTTTTGAGCTCATTGCTGAATTAGGCCGACTGGAAGGCCTCGTTCTCGATCCGGTTTATACCGGTAAGGCCTTCGTCGGCATGCTGGCGGAAATCGGCAATGGGCGCTTCGAGGGCTGCCGCGATATTATTTTTGTGCATACTGGCGGCATTTTTGGCGTATTTCCTCAGCGCAGTGGATTCAGCATTGCCACTGTGAATGCCCAATAAAAAGACTTAATAAGAGAGCGGCACTATGGACATAATGACCACAGTCAATGGCTGGGCCTGGGGGCCGCTAATGCTAGCCCTGCTATTGGGAACAGGGCTTTACCTAACGCTGGGGTTGCGCTTTCTGCCGGTGCGCAAGCTCCCAGCGGGTATACGTTTGCTATTTCGGGGTGGACGGGGTGATGGCTCTGGCGATATTTCCCCCTTCGGTGCGTTGATGACCTCTCTTTCGGCCACTGTCGGGACAGGTAATATAGCGGGTGTGGCGACCGCTATTGCTTTGGGCGGTCCAGGTGCATTGTTCTGGATGTGGATCACAGCGCTGTTGGGGATGGCCATCAAATACGCAGAAGCGCTCTGCGCCGTAAAGTTTCGTGAGACTGATGAGCAGGGCCACTTCAGCGGTGGCCCTATGTACTACATCAAAAATGGTTTACACAAGCGTTGGCACTGGTTGGGCGTGGCATTTGCAATTTTTGGCGGTCTCGCCGGTTTTGGTATTGCCAATACGGTGCAATCAAATTCCGTGTCTGAGGTGTTGCGCGAGTCTTTTTCGGTGCCACCTTTGGTAACAGGGCTTGTGCTGATGGTGCTAGTTGCAACGGTAATACTCGGCGGTATTCGTCGTATTGCTGTGGTCGCGAGTTGGCTGGTGCCGTTTATGGCTGTTGCTTACGTATTGATGGCGATGATTGTCATTGCGCTGAATATATCCGAAGTGCCGAGTGCGATTAACACCATTATCAGCGGCGCTCTGACACCCACTGCTGCGACAGGCGGTTTTGCCGGAGCGACTGTTTGGGCGGCGCTGCGCTTTGGCGTTGCCCGAGGAATCTTTTCCAACGAGGCCGGGCTCGGAAGCGCGCCGATTGCGCATGCGGCAGCGCGCACCAATCAGCCAGTAGAGCAGGGCATGATCGCCATGTTGGGGACCTTCATCGACACACTGTTGATCTGTACCATGACCGGGCTTGTCATCGTCATTATGGATGTATGGCCCACTGGCGTCAGCGGTGCAAACCTTACTGCGATGGCGTTCTCCAATGCCTTGCCGGGCGGTCATTATATTGTCGCCTTAGGTCTGTGTATTTTTGCGTTCACTACCATGATCGGCTGGTCATTCTATGGTGAGCGCTGTGTGGTTTTCCTGTTTGGAACAAAAGCAATTATGCCATTTCGGATCGCTTGGGTGCTCGCAATTCCCCTCGGCACGTTAATGGAACTTGAGTTCGTCTGGCTCGTCGCCGATACGCTCAATGCGTTTATGGCACTTCCTAATCTGATAGCGCTTCTTCTGCTTGCGCCATTAGTGTTCAAGCTGACCAAGGATTACTTTGAGCCGGCAGGCAAAAAAGACCCTCATTCGGTGTAGAGCAGAGCACATTAGGTGTTGCGGAGCACAGAACCACTGGCAGGTAACATAACAGTTGAGTATGCTATGCCGTATGCCCACTCAATTGAATGACAAGCTCGTTAT
>JAPKBI010000153.1 GCA_028823475.1 Halioglobus sp.
CCATAGGGCGTTAATTTCCCAAAGGAATTCAGCAACACAATAGACACAGCTTCGCCATCGATATTGGTGCTCATCACCAGACAGCGCCCGGCTTCATTGATATAGCCTGTTTTACTGAGTTCAATCTTCCAGTTCGCATTTTTCAACAGTCGGTTGGTGTTATTGAACGTGAGGGGGCCTCTGCTAGCATAAGGTTGTACATCACGATGGAGGGTCGTAGTTGAGTCTGTGATCATGGGATAACCCTGGGCGGCGGCCAGCATTCTAGCCAGATCGCTGGCAGTCGATACGTTGTCCGCATTGAGTCCAGCAGGGTCTGCGAACTGGCTACTGTACATGCCAAGACTGGCAGCTTTGCTGTTCATTGCTGCTACAAAGCGTTCAAGACCTCCTGGGTAGGTTCTGCCCAAGGCGGCAGCGGCTCGGTTTTCCGATGACATCAGCGCGAGTAGCAGCAGTTCGCGGCGCTGCAGAGTCGCTCCGACACTTAAGCGCGAACCCGTCATACGAATGAAGTCGCGATCTTGGTTGGCGATGACGATGTCTTCTTCAAGATCCAAGCCGGCGTCCAGTATTACCATAGCGGTCATTAACTTAGTGATGGACGCGATGGGTCTAACCGTGTCTATGTTTTTCCCATAGATCAGGTTGCCACGCGAATCAAGTACGATAGCGGACGCTGAACGCAGTCCAGGGTTACCTTTGAGGGCAGAAAACTTTGAGTTGTTGGCCGTTATAGACCCGGTAAAAAAAAGGACTAATACAAAGCAGATCGCCTTCGTGATTCCCATCGCTCACCACTCCACCTGACTCCGTTAACGCTGTTATTTGTTTTTCCCACTAAAGCAGAGGGGATGTCTTTTTGACCCACTCTACAAGTGCAAAATTATGCCTTAGATGAGGCCAAATCTCCAGTTTGTATTCGCTTTTTGACGTTGCGTTAACCGGGTTCTGACTCAGCTCCAGCTTCTACTCGCAGAAGGCCGCGGAAGGTGCGGGTGGCCGAAGTATCTCCCGAAAGTACGCGGTAGACATCGCGGAAAATGGGTGTGTCCACTTGGTATTGTTCGGCCAGTGCGAGCACGGCCGGCGCACTCTTCACGCCTTCAGCCACCATTACCATTTCGCTGACAATCTCCTCCATGTTTCGCCCCATGCCCAGCTGAATGCCCACGTGGCGATTGCGGCTCTGGGGACTCGTGCAGGTGGCGATCATGTCTCCCATGCCAGCCAGTCCGGCAAAGGTCTCTGCCCGGCCGCCCATCGCTACGCCAAGCCGGGTAACTTCGGCCAGCCCTCGGGTGATCAGGCCGGCGCGGGTATTGTCACCCGCACCCTGACCATCACCCATGCCTACGGCAATGGCGATAATGTTTTTCAGGACGCCACCAAGTTCGCAGCCGATCACATCGGTGTTAGTGTAAGTTCGGAACAAACCACTTTTAAACACGGTTTGCAGCTCTTGCACAATAATCTCGTCTTCCATTGCGATCACACTGGCAGCGGCTTGCCCGGCTATAATTTCCTGTGCCAGGTTTGGCCCTGTAAGAACGCCCACCGGGTGTCCCGGCAGTACCTCGGTAATGATTTCTGTCATGCGCATACGAGTGTCTAGCTCTAACCCTTTGGTGAGGCTGATTACGGGCACCCAGGCTCGTATATTTTTTTTGACTTCAAGTAACACTTGGCGAAAATTTTGTGAGGGTATGCCCATCACGATGACATCGGCACCCCGCACCGCTTTACCCAAATCGGTGGTAGCGAAAAGCTTCTCTGGTAGTATCGCTCCAGGCAGAAACACTTCGTTGGTATGATGCGTGTTGATCTCTGCCACCGTAGTCGGATTGCGTGCCCACAAAGTGATGGGTGTATTGCGAGCGACCAGTGATGCCACTGTTGTACCCCAGGACCCGCCACCTAAAACCGTGACATTAAGATTTGCCATTGTCTGCTCTCCTGCAAATAAATGCTCGTTGATTGATGCCTGTTAACTCCCGCGACTGGCCACGCCGATCGCGCGAATCAGGTCTAGCCGGCGCAATAGATCGCGTAACTGGTGTGACTGCTTAAGTCGTCTTTCTGCGAGCGTCGGTTCTCCGGCGTCCGTTAGCCCCCGGCTTTGTAACATTTTGAAGCCATTGTTGAACAGCAGTTTACCAATTGATGCCTCACTGTTGATCCGACGTTGCAGGTAAGCCTGTCGACCTAGTTTCAGCGCATCAGCCACACACGCCTGCTCCACTAGCGTTTCTGAGTAAGCCATACGCGCGGCTAGAGCGGCGACAATGGAGTAGGCCTCTGTGAAAATGAGCAGCGTGACATGAGAGACCAGCGGTGTCATACGGTTGAGTAATTGGCCGAACGCAAATGTGCCCTGGCTGAGCAGTGTTTGCCAGTCCTCGTCATAGCGACTCAACTCTTCGCGTATCTGTTGATGAAATATCTCGGTAGGGGCGTAGAAGAATTCAAATTTGAACAAGTCACGTAACTGGTCCACCTCTGCCCAAAAAATATTCAATGCGCTAGGCCCTTCGTTTTCGCTGGCTTTTAAAAGGGCCAGTTCGATAATAGCCTTGTTGACAAAAAAGTGGATGACCGTGTTGCGATAATAGCTTGCCACTGCGTGTTGGTTTAGGCCAATGCCGTACACCACTTCGGGGCCTTCGTCATAGAGTGTCACGATGCCCTCATTCAGCATGATGCCCAACAAGCTCGGGATATGGTCTGCGAAGGTCAAGTTAAAATCTTTTGACACACGGATGTCTCTGGCGTTTGCCCAGCGCAGCAGCGCATTTAGATCGGCCACCACCTCCTTCTCTGTGAGCGCCTTAGGTGCGGCACCGAGCAAGCTCATTGTCGCCAGCGAGGGAAAAGTAATGGCGGTGACATGGTTGGCTTCCACGGCGACTTCGAAGGCGATCTTAGACAGGGCGAGGCGGTCATCGGGGTCTGGCGCCTTATTCAGTACGACGGGCTCACCAATATCCACATAGATCTTGCCCATCGGTCGAGTCAGGCTGCGAAGATAACCGATAAGCCAGCGCAGAGATTCGGCGCCTTTGCCGTGGCTTGTCTGCTCGGTGGCGTACTCCTCGACATCTCTGATCAGGTCGTAGCTGATGGAAATCGGAATGATGTGAATGTCTCTGGCATCAGTCGCGTCGCAGGCTTCCAGCACGTATTTAAGCAACCCATAGCGCGGCGGCATTAATTTCCCTAGGCGGGATCGCGTGCCCTCGAAAGCCCAATTCATGGGAAAACGTTTTCCCATGAGATAGCCTACATAGTGGCGGAGGGTAATTTTGTATAACTCGTTATCCTGAAAGCTGCGTCGGATAAAAATGGTGCCCGACCGGTGTAGTAAAAATCCGAGTCCTGGGAAATTCAGGTTAGCGCCACCAAACATATGGGGCATAGGAAAATCGTTGTCATAAAGCAGCTTAGGCAGAACCATACCATCGAGATAGGTCTTGTGTGTCCAAAGCAGCATCGAAGGATATTCGCGTACGATTTGGCGTAGTTTTTCTGCGGCTTCTTGATCGCAGACAATCTCCGCTTCGTACCCTAGGCCGAGGCAAAACTTGTTGAACTTAGCGTAGACGTCTAGCCAAAACATACTGGGCCTAGACACCATTTCAGCTAGGTAGCTCTTGGCTTCTTTTACCAACTGTGCTTTGGCGATGCCCGATTCTGTAGAGAGAGTGTCCAGTGCATCGTTGTAACTGCTACTGGCCATTAGGTTGGCTGCGACATGGCGCGGCACTTTGTAGCGACCACCCTGCAGGCGACGTTCAGCCAGGTCAAGTACTACCGAGGCCTGGCGCGCAACGAAGTCAGCAAAGTCTCGCTGAGTATCGCCGTTATCCGTCTTGTGATGCAGCTCAAAGCGCGCGTGCAAATTAGCTACCGAGTCGGGCTTCCCACTCAGAAGATGCATTCTTTGCGGCTCCGTTTTAAGAATCTTGCGGCCGCGCCGGGGTTTAGGATGCCGGGGATCGCCAAAGATTAGATCGCGTAGTCGGGGTCCTGAATGAATGGATTCCTGCGACGGCAACCATGCGATCCGCAGAGGAGCGACCACGGTCTCGATAGGCAGTGCCAGTGCGTTAACCAATAGCACGCTGTCTATGCTGCGATGATCGTCGCTCAGGTCGATGCAGACGGTTTGCGCTACTGCTCCCTCGGGCAGCCTGTGATGCTCTATCCATCCTTGCAGGAGATTCTGCTCGAAGCTGTTACAGGTATCGAGTATGAATAGTACTTGCGGGTACTTGCCGTCCGGCCACGGATTAGTATGCTGATATTTGCTCGTTATATTCATCCACCCAACCTGCTTTTTTAACGTATTTATTATTTTTTAGGGGACTGTTTTCGTACGGGCTTTACCTTCGCTTTCGCTTTCGCTTTCGCTTTCGCTTTCGCCTTTGGTTTGGTCGTGGTGGCGGATGCTTTGCGCAGCGTTTGCTCTGGCTGCCCTAATGCTCGAGCGAACAGATTGCGCACTTCACGCACATGGTCGTCCATTGTCTTCACAGACCACTGACGGGTATCAACCGGCGGTAATGCCTCTACTTTGACGGTCGCGGAGCGGAAGACGAAATCACCTTTGGGTGCGACGTCCCCCGAGTTATAAATAACGATCGGTATAATGGGAACCCCAGCTTGCATTGCCAGATGAAAAGCACCTTTTTTGAAAGGTGCCATGGTCGGAGAAACGGTGCGGGTGCCTTCCGGCGCCATTACCACTGACTTCCCTTCGTTGCGTATCACATCTATCAGCGGTTTCATCGCGTTGATCGCACTCTTACCGTCGGCGCGGTCTATAAAAACTAATCCGCCTAGCTCCAGCACCTTGCCCAGAACCGGCGTCTCGTTTTTAATTTCTTTTTTGCCTACTCCGGCGATATCGCGACGCAACAACTTGGCGATGATAATGACATCTGCTTTACTCTGGTGGTTGAACACAAAAACGGCGGGGCGGTGGGACCACAGGTGCTCTTCTCCTGTTACGTCTAAATCCATACCGACAAGGGCGCTGGCTGTATCGGCAAACAGGGAGAAGGAAAAGTTTTGTGATTCGCGTTTGGAGCCCGTCAGTGCATAGACGGGCAGGCCTGCTATAAAGCTCGTCACTAGCGATGTGGTGGCCGCTATGGAGCGAACAAATTGGGTCAGAGTAGGGCGCCCGCGGCTGCCAAATTTTGTAATTGGCCACTGCCGTCCTCGTGCGATTCGCTCCAGTCTGTCGCTGGGGTTCAGCACTCGGGGGTGTCCCACTCTCTCGAGCAATAAAAGATCATCCGTGCTGTCTGAGTAGAAAAAACTTTTTCCTAGGTCAGCGCGAAGCTCCGTCGCTAGAGATTCTGCAGCGTCGACCTTGCCTTGCCCAAAACAAGCAGGGCTGACAACGCTGCCTGTGAATTTGCCGTTTTCAACTTCTAGGTGTGTGCACAGCACGTGATCAATGCCCAAGTCTGCAGCGGCGTTTACTACCTGATAAGGTGTGGCGGAAGAGATGATGGCGACAGTGTGCCCTTTGGCCTGGTGTG
>JAPKBI010000154.1 GCA_028823475.1 Halioglobus sp.
GTTTGTCCTGCGTGCTTGCGCCGGCTTCCTGCTGTTGGCTTGCGCTGAGACGATCGATTTCCTCGATGATAGCGCGCACCTGGGAGCGGTTGGCAGTCGCATCTGGATAATCTGGGTTGCGCGCCAGCAGACGGTCGTATCGTCTGACTGCGCGCACATAGTCACGTCCCTGAGCGCGCGCGTTGGCCTCATTAAAGAGTGCATCATCACTGTCTTGGCGTGAAAAGTATTCCGCTGCCAACATAAAATCTTCGTTGTAGTAGTAGGCTATACCCTTCCACATGAGGTCATTGAAACGGGCGGCGGCTTGTGTGTAGCGGCCCAGTTGCAGAAGGAGTCGGCCCTGTTGATCGCCGGTTAACCACAGGTCCGCGAACCCCCTCATTGCGGCAGACTGCTCAGTGGCAGGCCGCTCACGCGTAATAGGCGCAGCCTCTTGCTGTGCAAGTGCAGGTACGGGAGTACTGCTTAATACAGCAGGCAATATCAGCCACATCCAAGTCAGGGTCCAGCCTCTCCTGAACCACATCAGGAACAGGCCCATTGCCGGAAATACCAAGAAGTAGCCGCTATCAAGCCAAGGCAGGGCGCTGTCCTGGGTTACTGTATAGTGACTTTCGACATGCCGATTGAGCTGGCGTACATCTGCATCATCGACGGTCAAAGACAGATAGACGCCATTTGCGTTAGTAGCCAGTGCTTTAAGTGACTCCCGTTCTAATGGCGCTATTCCTGATTCTTCATTCTCGCTCCCCACGCCTACAACAAGGAGTTGATGTGGGTGTGTTAAAAAGTACGATTCGAAAGCCTGCCCGCTTTCTGCTCCAAGACCATCGCTAAACATCACGATCGTCGCAGGAGCATTTCTACCCTGCAGTATTTCATCTGCAAGAGGCAGGCTATATTCGGGGAATTTTCCGCTCCGCGGCATGATAGAGGGAGTGATCGCTGCAAGGTATTGATTGAGTATGTCCTGATCGGCAGTGAGCGAAAGCACACTGTGCGCCGTTCCTGAATAGGCGATAAGAGCGCTTTTCTTGTCTGGGCGAAGCGCCAGCAGGTCAGATATTTTCTGCTTTGCGCGCTGTAAACGACTGGGCTGCACGTCCCTCTGCTGCATAGTCGAGGACACATCTAACAGTACGACCAGTGCCGCTTCATCCTGGTTCAGGGGAGATAATTGTTGACGCCATGTGGGCCCCATTAACACTAACAACACCAGCACCATGAACAGCAGCGAAAAATTTTTCGGGTTCAACCAGCGTGTATCGAAGCGTTGTAATCGCAGGTGCTGCAGCAAGTGTGGAGCGATGATACCTCCGAACATATCCTGCTTGTCGCGCTGCTGACTTCGTATCACCACCATTGCCAGCCACGGTATGAGTAGCAGCGCCCAAGTCGGCCGGAGAAAATGGAAGTGCTCCAGTACGTTGAACTCAGGCGGCATGAGAGTCCCTTGTTCTGCGCAGCACGCGCCATGCGTGCCACGTTCTGTAGCCGTGATAGAGCGTATAAAAAATCAGCGCGACACAGAGTGGCAGCCAGTGCAGACTTTGCCGTGGACGGAAGCTGATCGTTTCATACAAGTCAGGCTCCAGTTCAGCGATAGTGTGGTAAGCGCGCTGTAACGCCTGTTGGTCCAGCGCCTCAAAACTCTGCCCCCCGGTGATCTCAGTGACGCGCTCAATAGTGTCAATATCGAGCGCCCCTTCTCCGACTGAGGCGGGGTCGCCAATGGCGATGGTGTAGATTCGGATATTGTAGGCGGCGGCGACTTTTGCTGCATCTATAGGCGGCACTATACTTCCAGTGTCGTTGCCATCGGTGAGGATGATCAGAACACGATTGTCTGATGTGCTCTCTTTGAATAGCTTTATTGCAAGTCCTATCGCATCCCCGAATACGGTGCTCTGGCCAGCCATGCCGATTTCTGTCTCCGCCAGTAGTTTTGACCACACCACATGATCGCTGGTAAAAGGCGCTTGCAGATAGGAGGCACTGCCAAATACGATGAGGCCCAGACGATCTCCCGCACGCTGGTTAGCCAGTTCCGCAAGAACCTGCTTCACGGCTTGTAGTCTGTCTACTGTTTCGCCGTCGGGCAGAACAAAATCTTCAGTTTCCATGGACCCGGATAAATCCACTGCAATCATTAGATCCCGGCCGGACTTTTGTTGCTCGATGGGGGCGCCCACCCACTCGGGTTTGGACGCAGCCAGCACCAGACAGACCCACATGAAGCCAACAAGGAAATACTGAAAACGGTCGCGGCGTAGAATGATCGCGCCACTGTGTGGACGTTGTTCACTTAATTCAACGAGCTTGTCGAAGAAGGGTACTCGAACGGAATCGCGACTTTCCTTATAGGCTGGTAGCAATGGCATGAGTAAAGGAAGTGCCAGCAGAGATAGCGCCCAAGGATACGCCAGCTCATACATGCGGTGAGCTCTCGTGATTGCATACCCAGTTGAGGCAGGCTGTGAGCAACTGCTGCTGGACGATGCCGTCTAGTGTTGTGTGGTTATAGGTTCCCACTGCGAGTAAACGGCATTGTTCTGGCGAAAAAGGCGGAGGTGTGCAGTAGCCATTGAGAAAGTTGACCCAGCTATCGCCCGACAGGTGGGCCACTTGTTGCCGGGGGAAGGCGGCCAGCGCAGTCAACTTTAATATTTTATTCAGCTCTATCAGCCAGATTTCTTCGCAGGTATTCATCGCAAAAACGCGAAGTCGGGCGGCCGCCTCGCGGCGGTAGCGATTGTGGTGCCAGTGACGCAGGTGCCTCCAGCTGGAGCGTAGCAATAATATCAGCAGCGCTGCTCCCACCCATGTCCAGCCGACAGTTTGTGGTAGCCAGCTGATGGCGTCAGGCGACACTACTTCTGAAAATTCGTGTAGCGCATAGTTGCCAAACGTTTCTGGCAGTGGCGGCAAACTCACTGCAAGGGCCTCTGGCCACCGAGCTTTTCCCGCAACTGATCGGTAGCCGGTACGACTGTATCGACAGGCATTACCGGAATACCATGACGCTTGAGTTCACCTTGTACATGCGCGATCGAGCTTTTGAAGCTCGCTTCGAATTTTTGTCCTAGTTCTTGTCTGGCAGGATCGACCTTTAGCTGAAGTTTCCCATCGCTCACTACTAGCTCGTCAGCCCTGGAGATATCGCGTTCTAATGGGTCATAGATCAGCGAGCAAACAATATCATTGTGTCGGTTCATGCGACGTAGGGCCTTGAGCGTGGCGTCGTTCCAGCCATAGAAATCTGATATTAATACCACGAGGTAGTCGTGACCAATGCTACGTTCCAGTAGGCTCAATGCTTGTGCCAGTGCATCGGGATTACTTTCGTGGCGAGTGTTTACAGATAGATTGTTGTTCATTGCCGTTAAGTCGCCCAGCCAGCCTATGACACGGCGTTCATTGCGCGTCGGTTTTACCTCGACAATAGCATTGTCATTGAAGAGGATTGCCCCGATACGGTCTCCCACGGCGAGCACGCGCCACGCCGTAATTGCTGCAACTTCTGCAGCGACGACAGATTTCATTTTTTTTATGCTGCCGAAGAACATCGGCAGTCGTTGGTCGACGACGACAATAACCGGCCGATCACGCTCTTCTGTATAAACCCTCACATGGGGTTTTCCGGTACGGTTAGTGACCCGCCAATCCATATTGCGGATGTCGTCACCCGGTTGGTAGTGGCGCAGCTCATCAAAATCCAGGCCGCGCCCACGCAATCGAGACCGTTTTCGACCGCTTAATAACGAGCGCACGGATTGTCTTGGCAGATAGTTAAATCCTTGTGCGGTAAACCGCAGTCGCACGAGGGCGCGCAGGTTAGTGTATACATCCTCCTGTGTGTTGCCGGTCATAGACGCCTAGCCTACTGCGACCTGCAGAATGATTTCGTCGATGATGGTATCGGGCGTTACGCCATCGGCCAGGGCATCGTAGGTCAGAATCAGACGGTGGCGCATTATAGAATGCAGCACTGAGCGAACATCGTCGGGATCGACGTAGTCCCTGTCATCCAGCCAAGCGCTTGCGCGGCAGGCTCGATGTAAGGAGATGCTAGCTCGGGGGCTGGAGCCGGTCGCGATCCAGTGCGCCAGTTTGCCGCCAAACTTCTTGGGGAGTCGGGTGGCCATTACTAAGTCGACAATATAGCGTTCCACCGCCGCGGACACTGTCATTTTTTGAATGGTCTCCCGAGCGGCAAAGATATGTGATTGTGGGATGACTTCAAATGGCACTGTTTTTTGAGCCTCTTCTGTTTGCAGCATCCGTACGATGGCCAGTTCTGCCTCGGCATTTGGGTAGTCCACGGATATCTTCATCATGAAGCGATCCATCTGAGCTTCTGGTAATGGGTAGGTGCCCTCTTGCTCGATCGGGTTTTGGGTCGCTAGTACCATGAACAAAGCGGGCAAAGCGTAGGTCTTGCCCGCCACAGTGATCTGGCGTTCTTCCATGGCTTCAAGCAGGGCGGATTGCACTTTGGCGGGTGCGCGGTTGATCTCGTCCGCCAGCACCAATTCGTTAAAGATCGGCCCGGGCTGGAACTGTAGTTCGGACTTGCCGTGATTGTCCTGATAAATCTCGTTGCCAGTCACATCAGAAGGCAGCAAATCAGGCGTAAACTGAATGCGGCCAAGACTGGCCTGCAGCACCTGGGACAGCGCTTTAATGGAGCGTGTTTTAGCGGTTCCCGGCAAGCCCTCCAGCAGCACATTGCCATTGCACAGCAGTGCAAGCGCGAGAGTGCGAATCACTTCATCTTGGCCGATGATTGATTGTGCTATTTGTTGCATTATGGAGTTGACCGCACTCAAGTGATCGTTGGGCAAAGCGGTGCTCCTTTTATAATTCGCTGAATTGGGAGTCGGGCTGGAATGCTGCGAGAAAGTATAACAGTATTGCTCGCAAATACTCAGGCAGCCCAGGCGCGTTTTGCTCGAAAACGCCGCGACAGATATTGCATCTGGTCGTTAAAAATCCGGTCTTTAGCGAGGAAATGCCACTCCCAAGGGTTGGGTCTGAAGGGCACGGCTAGCAATGGCATCCGTGCTTCCTCGGGTGTCCGATTATCTTTTTGCCAGTTACAGCGCTTGCAGGCAGCCACCACATTTTCCCAGCGATCAGTGCCGCCGCGAGAGGTGGGGAGCACATGGTCGCGTGTTAATTCTGTGCGTGTAGCCTGTTGTCCGCAGTAGAGACAGCGATGGTCATCGCGGCGAAATAGTGTGCGGTTGCATAAAGGGGGACTGAAACCCTGAATTATCTTTCCCTGAATAGCCACAATCGGTTGTAAATCGATGCGGGAGCGCAAGCCATTGCTGCGCTGAATGCCACCGAAAATTGGAGGCAATATATCCCCGATGCCGTAAACGACAGCATCTTTGGCATAGGCTGTAATGGCCTCGTGCAGCGTTATCCAACCACGGGGTTGGCCGGCGAGGTCCAGTCGCAGGATCGTTTGCATTATTTCGCACTCACAAGCTTAAGTTCAAACTACTGCAAAACG
>JAPKBI010000009.1 GCA_028823475.1 Halioglobus sp.
CCTTGTCATCGAAGTGATAGGCCAGCAGGTTGCGCTTAACCCCCGCCGCATTTTCCAGGTCCCGCACAGATACTCCGTCAAAGCCGCGCTCTGAAAACATCACCGTGCCCGCCTTGATGAGCTTGGCACGAGTGATTTCAGCCCGCTCCTGCACTCTTCGGGTACGTTTTACCGGCGTTTCGGGCTTGATGGGCTTGTTCTGGGGCATTTTTGGCTCTTATGCTCTGCTGTTTAGGAGCTGGGGTTACAGTGGAATAAGCTCTTCTCTAGCGCAGCGTATTAAACTTGTCTTCTGACAAATAACGTGGCAAAATCTCATGAAATTTGTTTACAGTCAAGTTTAATATATATGTAGCAAGCTAACCCAGAATGCACTAATGATAATGCGTATCTTGGAAAATATCATGCTCTTAAAGGATTTATACTGATGAAGCACCAGCTGCACCAATACCGACGTACGATACTTTTCGCCGCTCTAACCAGCCTGTCTGCTAACTCGATGGCGCAGATGGTGCTTGAAGAAGTCGTCGTTACTGCCTTCAAACGCGAAAGCAACCTGATGGACACGGCCGCATCATTAAGTTCCTTCGATGAAAGCACCAGAAACCAACTCGGTATCGACACCGGCGCGGATATCGCACGGCACACACCATCACTGACGATTGCACCGAGCAGAGTGAGCATTCGAGGTGTGGGTCGTTCCACCGTGGCCTTAGGGTCTGACCCCGGTGTCGGCATTTATGTGGATGGCGTGTATACCACCGAAACCGATATTTTCGGCTATTCAAATTTTCTGGACATAGACCGAGTGGAAGTACTTAGAGGGCCGCAGGGTACCCTATACGGCCGAAACTCCATTGGTGGCGCAGTTAATTTTATCAGCACACGGCCTAATAATGAGGCCTGGGAAGGCACAGTAGTTGTTGAAGCAGGTAATTATGATTACCTAGTCCTGCAAGGGCTAGTGAGTGGCCCGGTTACCGAGGATTTATCGGCATTAGTGGCGCTTTCAACGATCACGCGTGAAGGCTTCCAGAAGAATGAAGGCAGCGACAAGCGTTTCGATGAACAAGATAGCGTGTATGGCACCATCCATTTACAGCACGATACAACGGATAACTGGACTAACTCCCTCAAGGTTTTTAGGGTCAAATCTGACCGCAAAGGCACCCAGCCCTATGTACTAAACCCTTGGTCAACGACGTTTATCGAACCGATAAACTATATCAGTGATGGCAGTGCCGCTAACTTTTCCGGGATGTTTCCAGCGCAGAATTTTGCCAATGGCCAGCAGGGTGCGACTAGTCAGAATCCGGCATTAGACAATGTGGATAAAATATCCGTTGATTTTGACCCCTATGTTGACCAGCATCGTAATTCAGCAACCGTTATCAGCGAATACGACTTTGAACAATATACGCTCAAGTACACTGGGGGCTATTCTGAATTTGAATATAAATCTGACTTTGATGCTGATGGTATGAAGGCATCGGAATCGGGCCTGGACTGGGGCCAGTTGTCGAACCTGGCCGCGTTAGGAGGGGGACCGGTTGAAGACGCGACCGGCTTCGGCCTGACGCCCGCCATGACCACTCGGCCTTTCACCCAGACGAATGATTCGTACTCCAACGAGCTACAACTCATTACCAATTTTGATGGCGATTTCAACTTTATCGGCGGCCTCTACTATTACAACAGTGATGAGAAGCAGACGCTGCAGTTTATCGAGAGTAATGACGAGCTTATGGCGACCTATGCATATTTTGGTCAGTTTATAGGGCCAGTCAGTGGGGACAATTTGTTGTTTAATGGCCGCTCCGATCTAGAGACCAATGCTTATGCAGTTTATGGTCAGATGGACTGGGACTGGACCGCTAGTACCATGGTAAACGTGGGGCTACGTTATTCCTATGATGAAAAAAAGGGATCGGATCAAACCTTTGTGCAGTTTGTCGGGGACCCGGGACAGCGCAACGCTGATGATGATTGGGATCAGGTGACCTGGCGCATCGGGCTGGATCACAATGTAACTGATAATCACTTCCTCTATGGTTTTGCTGCGACCGGTTATCGTTCCGGTGGTTTTAACCTGATGGCGCCGAACGAGACGACCGATGTCAATACCGTCGACCCTGAAGAGCTGATCTCTTACGAGATAGGCTATAAGGGCACGATGCTTGATGATCGTCTAAAACTGAGCACGTCAGCTTATTACTACGACTACACGGATTTGCAGGTACTTAAACAGGAACTTATTAACGGTGTGGCTACGCCCGTTTTTGAAAATGCTTCCGATGCCACTGCCTGGGGATTGGAGGGAGAGCTGATGGCATTGTTGACCGACAGCCTAATGTTTAGCGCGAACTATTCTTACAACAAGACCGAGTATAAAGATTACGACTCCATTGATACTGTTGCGTGTGCCCTCGGGCCGTTGCAGCAGGGAAACGACTTAGCGCCTCTGTGTACTGAAGAGCAGGATCTCAGCGGCAATGAGTTCTTGTTGTCGCCACAGTATAAGACCTCGGCTAACCTAGTCTACCAGTGGAAACTTATTGATTTTGATTGGAGTGCAATGGTGAGTTACCAGTACGTTGGTGAACAATATACCAATGCCTTTAACAATGATGAGTACGATAAGCTGAAAGCTTATGGTCAGTGGGATGCACGGCTGAATATTTTCTCACCAAACAATATCTGGGAGGCTACGGCGTATGTGAAAAATATTTCAGATGACAGGAAATCCATCTACAACCAGCGGCCGAGCACCGTTTCTACGCTTCAGTCACAGGCACTGACTAGCCCCCGGATGTACGGCATTAAGCTTACCTACAACTTCTAAGTCTCTATCTCTGGGCGGATAACTCATCCGGGGCACACAGTTCCGGTATGAGTCACGCTGTACTCATACCAAGGTAGCTAGAGGTAACTCAAAAGTGACTTGCTCCCCGGTCTGAGTCGACCTTGGGCTCCCCATCGCTATTGATGAACCCAATAAGAGGGACGCACTTATTATTAGTGGTCTTACCCCCAATGTTTTCCCGATAAACAACGGCGTCCCCATTACTCGCGATTATCCTACCGTTGAAAAAGAGCGGGCTTTCGACTAAGCCAGTATTTCATAAAATGTGGAGTATGGTAGTGGCGCAAGGAGCGCGCACTGAATGTCCTTGGTTACCTGACCTGAACTTAATTTGTTATATATGCACGATCTGCAGACTTTAGTTGGCTGTAACTGCCAAAATCTGCCCGTGACATGTCGTTTATCCGCTCCTGGCGGAGCCTGGTATTAACTCCCGGAGGCATTCGCCATTGCGGTTATATGATGTGCTATGGGTGTGTGCTTATACTCACCAGGCGGGAACAGTTCATGGGGGTGTTTGCCGGCTATCATACCTTCTCGCATTTGTCGGAAGCCTTCTTCGAACTCATCCGGTCTAGCGAAAGTATATTCCCTGAGCAGTTTCGGATTGGCGCGAAATACCGGTTCATTCCCTATGTCCAGCTTCTCCTGCTTACTGATGTGCGGATTTCGGGCAACCCAATACAATTCATGGTAGTAATCGTACACAGCATCAGTCACCTGAAAGTTTGAGGTGAGAATATTATCACTGTTGGATATACTTTCATTGATCGTATAGGCATAGGTGGGATAGCTCTTCATCTCCGCCGCACCGAGATAGATCATCTCCCCTGGCAGGTTCACCAGGAACTCAAACGTGGCGCGCAAATCTTCTTCTGTTTCGAAACTAGATTTAGTAATCAAATCAAAGTAGCCATTGAGTCCTGAATCGACAATTTCTTGTGATGCTTCAATAACGCGCCCCAGTGGCGTGGGACGATTATAGGATTCTTTCAGAATACGCTCACTGCCTGACTGAATGCCCATAGTGATACTGGCGCAACCACCCTCTTTTAAATCCTTCAGCAAATCCAGTGTGTGCGTAGTGGGGTAGGTGTAGCACCAAAAAGGCAGTCCTACTTCTTCCTTGTAGCGCGGCAGAAACTCTCTTAACCAGCGTGGATTAACCGTGAAGACGTCGTCCCAGAACCAGACCACTGCCGGCGAATGAGTTTCCTTTGCAATTACCAGCTCTTCGATTACGACGTCGACACTGCGGCGTCGGAGAGAATTCTTTTTACCAAACATTTCCTGGTAGCGGCTCTCAACGCAAAACGAGCATGAGAAGGGGCAGCCGCGCTGGGTCATGATCTGATAATCGCCTTGCGTAAGCTTTCCGTGTGCCATAGGGCCCCGACGCACTGTGTCGCCGTTGATGTAGACCATTTTGCTGGCATTCCAGTCGGGTATAGCAATGCTGTTGAGATCACTCATTGCTCGCTTTGGATTTTTAGTGACGGTGCCATCTGGAGCCCGTGACCAAGTACCTTCTATACTTAGCCAGTCGGTATTCTTCCGCCAGTCGAGACATCCATCTATATGGTTCGCGAACTCAACCATGACCTCTTCACCTTCTCCCACGCAGACCAAGTCTGCATGCTCAATAGCGATTTCAGGTTCAAGGGTAGTGCCCACTCCACCCCACACAATTGGTAGATCAAATTTGGAGCGCAAGAAAGCGGTAGTCTTTATCGCCTCCGCTATAGACAAGCTGATGACGGATAGGCCAATTGCATGAGGTTTGAACTCTGCAATTTTCTCTGCCAGAGATTCATATTCTTTCGGAAATTCGGCATATTTTTCTTTTACTAACAGCTGCGTGCGATCGTCGGAGAATGATGAGGCTCCATAATCTCGTTCCATCAAATAGTCCTTAAAAAAGAACATGCGAGCAAAGTGGCCGGCTCTTACCAGGTCCCCTGCAAGCTGCGGTAGCGCCATATTCAGGCCGGGGTGAATCTTGACGATTGCAATCTTACTCATGATACAAAGCCCTTACCGAAAGTACTGTTAAATAGGTTTTATACTACACTTTAACGCTATAGAACAAGCCTAGGATACAGTAATTTAGCATCTTCAGGGGGATTTTCAAACACCGGAATTGGCGTGGCTTGCTGGCGGCGTGAACTGCCGCCCGAAAAGGACCACTTTCTGGAAGGCCAGAACGTCAGCAGTGATCCAGCAATATTTGCGCGCGAGCCAGTACCCGAGCATCGACTATCCCCACATCACCTCAGGTCGCGGCTCCATCAGACTGTGCAGCGACCGCTTCAGCCCAAATTTTGGCATGACGCGATGAATAAAATTTATTCTCCACAATTCTTGTAGTTCAACTATACTTAAAATCAAATAATTGAGACTGGGCCAAAGCACCTGCTTTGGGGATTACAACTTGTGAGGATTGATTGCGATGACATGTTTAACTCTCTGGCGACGTAATTCAGGCGTATTAACAGCCGCAGTGGCACTTACGTTTGTATTGGGCGCATGCAGTGACAATGACAATGACCGTTTCACAGATGGGATTCTAAAACCGCAGCCTGCTAATCCAGTTGTAGAAGAAGTGACTATTCTCGGAGGCGGACCGGATTGTTGCACCATTCTGGGTGGCGCGATCGACCTTAGAGAGCAGAATTATGTTCCTGGTACCGCGTTCTATTCTGGCCTCGCTTTTGATGCCGCAGAAGTGGGCTATCGAGAAACAGAATACTTTATTTCTGGCACGGCTGTTTCCTACGTGGCAACAGACGAGCTTGGTTCAGGCGGTGTATGGTCATTACAGGAGGCAGACGCAGCAGACTATAAAACACGTATTGTGGTCAGGCGGCCAATCGATGACGCGAAATTTAATGGCACGGTAGTGGTGGAGTGGTTTAACGTATCAGGCGGCTTAGATGCTTCTCCTAGCTTTTTGGCAACGCACACAGAGTTGGAGCGAGAAGGTTATGTTTGGGTCGGTGTCTCTGCGCAGTCTGTAGGGGTTGAAGGCGGCGGAGGTGCTTTCGATATTTCGTTAAAGGTTGTCGATCCAGTGCGCTATGGGATATTGAACCACCCCGGCGACCCCTTCTCTTACGACATTTTTTCGCAGGCAGCGCAAGCCGTGATGAGACCGCAGGGTCTTGATCCGCTCGAGGGCTTGGTCCCTGAGCGTTTGATAGCGGTTGGGCAGTCGCAGTCGGCGTTCAGACTGGTATCGTATGTAAATGGGGTTAGCCCACTGATAGATCTCTTTGACGGCTTTCTCCTCATGGCCCGCGGTGGTGGATCAGCCAGCATATCCCAGTTGCCGCTGGCGGATGTCCCTACGCCTGATGCAGTTTTTATTCGCACCGACCAAGCGATTCCCGTCATAACACTGCAGAGCGAGACTGATATTTTTCAGCTCAATTCTGTCGTCTCAAGGCAGGACGACTCAGACTATATCCGTATATGGGAAGTGCCAGGCACTGCACATTCTGATATCTACGTAACATTGAAGTCGCCTAACGATAAGGGCGATGATCCCAGTATTGCAATAGTAATAGAAGAGCCAGAAGTGCGACCACCATTCATCAGTTGTAGCTTCCCTGCCAACGACGGAGGGATGCACTTCGTGGCTAATGCTGCAGTGAGCGCACTCGATACTTGGATACGTACTGGAAATCCCGCGACATCGGCCAATTTCTTAGATATAGATGCAAACGAAAATAGCTTTCTGTATGACGATGTGGGCAATGTTACGGGTGGCCTTAGAAACTCTTTTGTGGACGTGCCCGTTGCCATACTGCATGGAGAGGGACAGCCTCGTACCGACAGCTTCTGTAACCTTTTTGGTACTACAGAACTTTTCGATGAGGCCCAGCTGGCCCAACTGTATCCCAACAAACAATCCTATATCGATGCGATTGACAAATCCGTTGCTGAATCGGTTGAAAAGGGGTTCCTGCGACCAACGGATGCCGAGCTTATTAAGGCTCAGGCTCGCCTTTCTGATATAGGGGGGAACAACTGAAACAGCTCTAGATAAAGCGGCAGGCTGTATCTAGCGAACGCCAGCGGCAACCTGGTGTAAGCGTATGTTTAATCACGGGTAGCGATGACTGACTGACATTCTTCGACAGGGTTGCTTACGCCGCGAGCAATCAGCTTCAGCCTGTTGTACCCGGATATGCTGCGGTATTTAAATCATTTGATCTGGAAAACTCACTCAGCAAATCGCCGCAAAGGATCCAGCAGGATCACTGGCAATACCTCGCAGCGGGTGCTTAGCAACCCGCCACTGCAGCGTCGCCCATATCTGGTAATAGACCCCACTTCATTTCCATCACCGACATACGTGCATCAGGTGCAACGACCCTTATCTCGGTTACGCTGGCGACTTGCAAACCCCCACCAAAAAACACTCCGTGGACAGCGGCGATCCTCGGCATCGGAAGTTTATGCCATCCCATCGCTACCTCCTGAAACCTATTGGCATTACCATACGAGGGATCCTTTAGACTGCTAGGGGTACGCGGTGGATCGGTCAAGGTCATCGCCTGCATAGAGGACCAGGACGTCATCGATAGAATTCTGGCTTATCTGCGCGAGAAGGAGCAGGATCTCCCGACCCTCCCGTTACTCACGCCACCCCCCAGGGCACCCCCTGACGCATTACCGATTTTCGCTTGAAAGGAATCTAGTCCGGCAGCATACGATTAGCAAGGACGCTAGACAACCTCGTGGCACGGACTTTTGCGCGTGCTCGTTCTGGAATGGGTGGATATGAATTGCACGAGCAACGCCGCAAACATTTTTCAGGTCAATAGGCGAGTCTCTCGCGAACTTCTCCAGTTCACTTGGCATGTTCAGTGAAGAAATCTACTCATTTCCCTATACTTAGGCATCCCGAGCTTGAGCCGTATTGGCGCTATGCTTAATATCTTCATTCTAATTTTTCTAGGTACGGTGTTTCCTACTAGCACCGTAAAGTGAAATAGCACCCAGTTTTCCTTCAGCAAGATTCTCAACCCCTTCTATTATAATTGTGCGAGGTCACCAGACAATAAGGCGACTTACGTTCTTGGCGCTATAGCCGCACAACCCGACCACCAAAGCATTGTTACCAAATTACAAAAATACCGCGGTCTCAGAGTCAACAATACTGGCCCTTGGGAAATTAATGAAGGGTGTTTGCCAAGTTAAGTGCGGGAAATCACAGAACCAGATGATAATTAAATAAAAAAACTACGGTGACTCTGCGGGATCATTAGCTGTATCATAAATCAGTGATAAGACCCACGTGCTAAGCGCAGCCGAGCTGCGCTCACGCATCGGTTTGGTTGGGCGTCTACAGAGGATTAAAAAGAGAATAGCAATATGAAATTTCTAAAAAAACTCACAGTAGTGCTAAGCGTGTTCACTTTGGCTGCGTGCAGTTCTGACGAAGCGCTTTCGCCAGCGCCCATCGAAACTAAGCAAGCCACTCCAGCGAATAAAGCAGTTCAGAAAACAGCGGTCACCGACGAAAACTATGGACAGGCGGAGTCGGAAATTATTATCGCTAACTACATAAAGAGGATTGCAGGCCCTACCGGCACTAATGGTGTGGGTCAGTGGATGCACTCTAGGGAAGGGGCTGACCCCAAAGATCGTACAGTGATGCGTATCAATTTCGATACCGTTTACTCATTCTTGATTCTCGATCTTACTGAGCCGGCAACCCTGACGATGCCAGAAACGGACGGGCGCTATCAAAGTGCCTGGGTGATCACAGATGAACACTATAACCCAATGGCCTTTGTGGAGCCCGGCACTTATACCTTGACGCAAGAAAACGTCGGTCGTCGTTATGCGATTGTTGTAGTGCGTACCCAGGTCAATGCGATGGACCCCGATGATCTTGGTGTAGTACATGCGCTTCAGGAACAGTTGAAAATTGAGCAAAAGGACACCGGATCTTTTACCCCATCCGGCAACTGGGAGGTAGAAGAGGTCCTGGCAATGCGAAGCAGGCACCAGAAGATCGCCCAAGATGAGGGGATCACATCAGAGGTAATGTTCGGCAAAAAGGGCGAAGTGCCCTTAAAAGAACATAATGCGGGTACTGCAATGGGCTGGGGCGGGCTTACACCTGAACGAGCTGTGTATCCTGCTATTTTCTCCGATAGCACTGAGCCTCAAACGCTCACCCTGAAAGAGGTGCCCGCAGGCGCATTCTGGTCGGTTACCGTTTACGATGCTGAAGGGTATCCACAAGGCGACTCTTACAATATTAACAGTGCATTCGCTGTAGCCGATGAAGACGGCTCGTATACAATACACTTCGGCGGCGACACCAATGCTGTCAACTACATGAACATCTTCGAAGGCTGGAATATAGCACTGAGGATCTATGAGCCCACTGAGGCTTACTTCAACGGTGATTGGGAGATGCCCGAACTTGAACTGGCCAATTAAAAAATTTATTTGTTGGCCTACGCGCAGGCAAGCGACGATGGCAGTCTGCCTCCAGTCTCTTTTTGACATGGCGATCGCAGACGTCGCTGTGTTCGCAGCAGGCACTAGCGCGTTAGGCACTTTTGACTCGGCTTTACAGCGCGAGCGTCGCTTACTGCAGAAGGGCCTAGCGTTCTTATAACAGCCCTTTGAGTCCCAATTTTCACGGTTTTGAGAAATTCTTACCGTAGAGCCATTTCAGTTTATTTAGATAGGGTAGCCAGTAAAAAAGTTAGATCTTATTATCAAGCGCGTAAACAGTGCAGTGAGGGAAGAAAACTCATATGAAATACTATTCTTTTTTTAAAAAAATACAGTACAAAAAATCAACATCAGCCATTTATTTGAGCATTTTAACCTTACTGAGTCAGTACTCACATGCCGATATTGGCGACGGACCTCGTGCTTACTTGCCACCCCCGATCGATACAAACGTTTTCATCCTCTATGGTATGCAGGTGTCCGGTAACTCAATGTTTGACTCAGGTATTGTCATACCTAATCTAGACCTAGATATAGATTTATTGGTTGCTCAATATACGCGGACTATGGAGATTGCTGATCGATATGTAGCGTTTACTGCAGTGCAACCACAGGGGCGTCTAAGCTCAAAGATAACACTCCCTAATGCGCCCAACTTTAAGAGCGAGACAGAGTCGGAAGGCCTAGGGGATACACAGTTATTGATGAGCGTTGGTCTTTACGGCTTACCGCCACTAACGCTAGCCACCTATCGTGATTACAAACCCGAATTGGTAGTGGGTGGTTTAGCCAGAATAACGCTGCCGACGGGTGAATATGATGAAGATGAGTCGGCAAACCTCGGTGCTAATCGATATTCTCTACAAATCGGCAGCCCCATAACCTTTGGTTTTGGGGAGAGTTTTTTCGACCCCCGCTTAACCACACTAGACTTCCTGCCCAGCATTACCCTGTATGGCGATAACGATGACCCTTTTGGTGCAGATAAAACCAGTCAAAAGCCATTATTTAAATTTGAAAGCCACTTTACGCATAATTTCAATCCAGCCTTTTGGGCTTCGATTGACAGCGTCTATTCATACGGCGGCGAAACCAAGACCGATGGGCAATCAGGCGACAATCGACAACGTTCGTTCAATATGGGAACTACGTTAGGTTTTCAACTCTCTAAGAAGTTTGGCCTGAAACTGAGCTATGGTAAAACCATAGACCACAACGACGATGGGTTAGACGGCGAGTTCGCTCGACTAGTGCTAACCTACACTCAGCTATAGGTTAGTCCGCCAATTATGTGTTTTTGTAGCGCAATCATTCCACACTTTAAGTCCATGTGTGATCTAACTGCACTATAGGCAAGTCGAGGCTGGGCACGGACCTCTATGCGCCCCGGTGCGGGAATGACGGCACCAAGTCTTTGATAAGGGCGCTACAAGCGTGATGTCGCGATAAGCAACGACGCTACAGCACCCTCTTCAGGCTAGTGATGCGCTAGGCGTCAACACTGAATAGCCTCTGAGGCCTGCGCAGCACTCTGGTACTTCTCGAATATCTCAGCCTTATGCTCCAGATTGATCTCCATGGCGAGCGGGGTGGGAATAACGCGGAAGAATTTTTGTAATGCATGAATAAATGGAGTCTAAACCTCAGGAACATTCGTATCACCCCAATACAATTGTGGTATCTTTGCCCAAAATGCGTGTTTACTAGGAAAGCGTCAAGAAATGAAAAAGATAGCAGTTCTTTTAGTCCAATTAGGCACGCCCGATAGCCCAAAGACAAGTGATGTAAGACGTTACTTAGGCGAGTTTCTCAATGACCCTAGAGTGATTGATTTGCCCTGGCTTGCTAGGAAGTTACTGGTGAACGGTATTATCGTACCTTTTAGAGCGCCTAAGTCGGCTAAAATTTATAAAGAGCTTTGGGACCTTGGAAATGGTCAATCGCCTTTATTAGCGCACACTCAAAAGGTTCAAAAAAAGCTTGCAGACCGACTTAAATCCTCGAACGTTGATGTGTATATGGCGATGCGTTATCAAAATCCCTCTATGACTGACGTCATGGAGGAAATGCGGGCACTCCACTACGACCATGTTATTATTCTTCCGCTTTTCCCCCAATATGCAAGTGCGTCAAGCGGCTCTGCCATAGAGCGTGCTATGAAGATAATGAGTACGTGGTGGACCACGCCAGAAATAAGTATTGTCAATCAGTTCTGGGATAATTCCGGCTATATCGATTCTATTGTTGAACGCTCAAAGGCCTTTAATTTAACAGACTACGATCACATTCTATTTTCCTATCATGGCTTGCCGGAAAAGCACGTCGATAAAGTTTATGAGGGAGACAACCTTTGTAGTGATGTCCCCTGTGAAACTGAAATTAACGACAAGAATAGTATGTGCTATAAGGCGACATGCTATGCAACAACGCGGCTTATTGCGGATAAATTAGGTCTAAAAGAAGAGGACTATACAGTCTGTTTTCAGTCTCGCTTAGACAAAAAGTGGCTTACTCCTTTTTCTGACAAGGTAGTAGAAGAGCAAGGGAGACGAGGTGCAAAAAAACTACTCGCATTTAGCCCAGCTTTTGTCGCGGATTGCTTGGAGACAGTCATTGAAATCGGTCATGAATACCAAGAAATCTTTGAAGACCACGGGGGCGATCAGATTCAATTGGTCCCAAGCTCTAATGATCATGAACGCTTTATCGATGGTCTAGAAGACATCATAAGGAAAAAATTATAAGGCTAGTGTTTACAGCGTTTAAGCAACGTTTAAAACAATGATGTCACTGGGCGGTGGCGGTCCCCGACTTTCACTGAGCTCCACCGGCGAGGTTCTGTATACCCTGGAGACGCCCCGCCCGACCCCATCTGGTGCCACCATCCCGGCCACAGCCAGAGCCATTGCCTCTCTGTCTGTTGTAAAAACCTTCTGGCTCGTACTTGCGGAGTTGGGGTTGCTCAAACCAATCAAATGTCCTTTACAGGTTTGGCTCTATGCAGTCAGTGATGGCGCGATTTTCCAAAGTATCCTGATGCCCAGACATATCGACACGCTCTGTAACCCTGTTATCGCCATATTTTCTGCGTCAATTCGTTTTAGGCGCTCACTCGCGCAAGTAGCTGCTATCGCAAGAATATCGCGGCATTTCTCTGGAGAATAAAAACAGCCATGATAATTATTCGATAAGGTGCCTTTAGGTTTGCGCTGGGAGAGCCGCAACAATACTTAAAGCGTTCGACTCTGTGGCTAAAACAGGGGTCGTAGCGCCTTATCTTAGAAGGTTCGCGTACATTATCCACAGTTCACTTGGCACGTTCAGCGAGTAAACCTACTCAACAGACCGTTTTTTCCTATACTCGGTTTCCTCGGCGATTTGATTGATCAGTTTCAATCTCCGGCAAACCTACTCCCAGGTTCTGATTAACTCATCATAGTCGATAGTTTGGCCGGCAGGCTTCTCGTTCTTGAGTTTAGCCTTTGGTGCGCCCGGTTGTGCCAGCCAGTAATCGCGGCTCTTCTTTTCGTTCAGCTTTGGACCACACTCTCCCAGTACCTTGGCACGCTCGAGTCGATTCATGAGTTTTTCCTGCGCAACGGCCAGGGAAGTCATCGCTTCCTGAGGCGTTTTCTCACCAGAGACCGCCGCGCCAATATTTTGCCACCACAGCTGCGCCAGACGCGGATAGTCGGGCACGTTGGTGCCAGTAGGTGTCCACTGCACGCGAGCGGGTGAACGATAAAACTCTACCAGACCACCTAGCTGCGCTGCGCGTTCTGTGAAACTTTCATGGCGGATATCTGAATCCCGAATAATGGTGAGCCCCACATGACTCTTCTTAAGAGAGACAGTTTTGGCAGTAACGAACTGGGCATAAAGCCAGGCTGCCTGAGCGCGTTTCAGCGGGGTTGATTTCATCAGTGTCCAGGAACCCGTGTCCTGATAGCCCAGCTTTTGTCCTTCTTCCCAATAAGCGCCGTGGGGTGAGGGTGCCATGCGCCACTTGGGCGTGCCATCTTTGTTCATCACGGGTAAGCCAGGTACCAGCATGTCGGCAGTGAAGGTTGTGTACCAGAAAATTTGCTGTGCAATATGCCCTTGTGCAGGCACCGGCCCGGCCTCAGAGAACACCATGCCAGACGCTTCGGGTGGAGCATAGTCACGCAGCCAGTCGATATATTTTGTCAACGAATAGACGGCAGCCGGCCCGTCCGTTGCGCCACCGCGCTCGACAGTAGAGCCGCTAGGCTGGCAACCCTTTACCCTAATGCCCCACTCGTCAACGGGCAAGCCGTTGGGCAGGCCCTTGTCGCCTGCGCCGGCCATTGACAGCCAAGCGTCAGTGAAGCGCCAGCCAAGGGACGGATCTTTTTTGCCGTAGTCCATGTGGCCGTAAACGCGCTCGCCGTCGATTTCTTTCACATCGTTAGTAAAAAAATTGGCGATATCCTCATAGGCCGACCAGTTCACTGGGACCCCAAGTTCGTAGCCATAGATGTCCTTGAACTGGGCTTTTAGTTCCAGGTTGGTGAACCAGTCATAGCGGAACCAGTAAAGGTTTGCGAACTGTTGATCTGGTAATTGATATAACTTTCCATCAGGTCCAGTGGTAAAAGACCTGCCAATAAAATCGTCTAGATCCAGTGTTGGCAGGGTCACTTTGGCACCTTCGCCAGCCATCCAGTCCGTCAGGTTTCGCACTTGCTGATAGCGCGAGTGTGTACCAATCAGGTCGGAGTCGTTGATGTAGGCGTCGTAGATGTTTTCGCCCGATTGCATTTGCGTCTGCAGCTTTTCGACGACATCGCCCTCACCAATTAAATCATGAGTCACCTTAATACCGGTGATGTCATAAAATGCTTTGGTCAGCGTTTGAGATTCGTAACTGTGGGTGGTGATATTTTCTGATACCACTTTGATCTGCATGCCCTGGTAGGGCTCTGCCGCATCAATGAACCACTGCAGCTCTGAAAGCTGCTGTTCTTCGCTTAATGTCGAGGGCTGGAATTCCGGCAACCACTTCTTTGCCGCATCCACGTCGGCTGTTGTAAAAGAGGGGTTCAGAGCGCAAAGTGCGACGCACAGGCCAAGTAAACGTTTCTTCAGCATCGAGGGTTTCCTGAGATTCCTATTCTTTAGCAGTAGTGCGTTACTACTATAGTACTAAAAAAACATAAATATCAACACGGCGACTGCCAGACAGACTGGGAGCACCCAATAAAGGGTCAAAGGCACGAGTGCCAGCCAGGCTAGCGCCACGAAAGCGTTAAATACTAAAGACATAAATAGCCTATCGCCGCGCGTGGTGTGTAGCCCTAGGAGCCCATCACGTGGAGCGCCACCGGGTGAAAAAACCTCCCAAATGCACATCATCAGTATGAGCGACGCAATGCAACCAAAGAAAATTGCAGTGGGTGTCGTCCATGCCATCCAAGCGAGATCCATATCAGCGGCCCTCTTGCAAGTGCAATGACAGCAGCAGGCGCATCAGACGCGGCCCAGGGCGAAGCCCTTGGCAATGTGGTTGCGCACAAAGTAAATCACTACTGCCCCGGGAATGATGGTGAGAGCCCCGGCAGCGGTAAGCACACCCCAATCCACTCCAGAGGCAGAGACCGTGCGGGTCATTACTGCGGCGATCGGCTTGGCTTCAGTGACAGTGAGTGTGCGCGCGATTAGCAATTCAACCCAGGAGAACATAAAGCAGAAAAAGGCCGCGATACCGATGCCAGAGCCAATCAGTGGCGCAAACAACTTAAAAAAGAACTGCGGAAACGAATAACCATCTATATACGCCGTTTCATCGATCTCTCGGGGTATGCCAGACATAGAGCCTTCTAGAATCCACACCGCCAGCGGTACGTTGAACAGGCAATGTGCTAGAGCTACGGCAATGTGGGTGTCGATCAAGCCGAAGGCTGAATACAGTTGGAAGAAAGGCAGTACAAACACCGCCGGTGGTGCCATGCGATTGGTGAGCAACCAAAAAAACAAATGTTTATCACCAAGAAAACGATAGCGCGAAAATGCGTAAGCAGCGGGTAGCGCTACCGCAAGTGAGATCACGGTATTGAGAACGACATAAATCGTAGAGTTGATGTAACCGTTATACCAGCTCGGGTCGCTAAGAATTAGTAGGTAATTTTCCAGCGTGAATTGCTGCGGCCATAAGCTAAACGTAGACAAAATTTCTTGATTTGTTTTGAAGCTCATATTGAGGAGCCAGTACAGCGGCACCATGAGGAATAGAATATATAGCGCGGGAACAATATAACGCCATGGAACGTTAGAGGCCCTAATGCCTTTTGAAGTTGGGTTTGCGCGCATAGTCAATTACCCTGGTCATCGTCGCGTGTCATTACTGAGTAAAATACCCAAGACAGTGCGAGGATGATCAAAAAGTAAATGAGTGACATCGCCGCTGCAGGTCCAATATCAAACTGGCCTACTGCCATCTGAACCAGATCAATCGATAAGAACGTGGTCGCGTTGCCGGGCCCTCCGCCGGTCAGTACGAACGGTTCAGTATAAATCATGAACGAATCCATAAAGCGCAGCAATACCGCTATCAACAACACCCGTTTCATACGCGGTAATTGAATAGCGCGAAAAATCGCCCAGCGCGAAGCGCCATCAATGCGTGCCGCCTGGTAGTACATCTCTGGTATTGCGACCAGACCTGAGTAGCACAGGAGCACAACGAGGGATGTCCAGTGCCAGACATCCATCATTACGACGGTTATCCAGGCATCGACTACATTTTGTGAATAGTTATAGTCAATTCCAAATTCGGCCAATGTGTGACCCAGGAGACCAATATCCACCCGCCCAAAAATCTGCCAGATAGTGCCCACCACATTCCAGGGAATGAGTAGCGGCATAGCCATTAGCACTAGACACACTGAAACCCACGGGCCGCGGGTTGGCATGCACAGGGCGATGGCGATACCTAGGGGTATTTCGATGGCAAGTACTATTGCTGAGAAGGTCAAATTCCTCATTAGCGCTTTGTGAAAACGCTCGGAGCGCAGGACCTCTTCGAACCATTCAGTACCCACCCAGAAAAATTCATTGTTGCCAAAACTGTCTTGCACCGAATAATTAACAACCGTCATCAGCGGGATCACAGCGCTAAACGCTACTAGCAGCAGAACAGGGGTGACCAAAAACCAAGCGCGATTGTTAAGTGGTTTCAATGATCTGATCCTGTTGCAGCCGGCGGAGATACCAGTACAGCGTCGTCGTACAAATGAACATGGCCCGGGTCGAACAACACAGCTGGACGGGCGGGCAAGCGCGTGCCTTCTTTCACGATGACGTGCACGGTGTGGTTTCCCAGCGCTGTATGAACAATTTTTTGCCGTCCGATGTCATCTATTCTAGCGATACTCACAGGAAGTGCCGATTGATCGGAGTGCTGTTCTACTAGACGTACGTTTTCCGGACGAATTCCTAATTCCCACGATATTTTAGGTCGGCCGTAGTCATGGTTAAGTAAAACCTGCTGCCCATCTATTTCTGCTTTGTTCTCCTGCACACTGCAGGGCAGGACATTCATTCCAGGAGAGCCGATAAACCGTCCTACAAAAGTATGCGCGGGCGAATCAAACAACTCCTGTGGCGTGCCCACCTGGAGCACTTCTCCTTCAAGCATAACGACGACTTTATCGGCGAATGTCAGTGCTTCTGTTTGATCGTGTGTCACATAGATCATAGTGTGACCGACCTGCTGGTGCGCTTTTTTCAGTTGCGCGCGCAATTGCCATTTTAGTGCGGGGTCGATAACAGTCAGCGGTTCGTCGAACAATACCGCGTTAGTATCTGTCCGCACGAGTCCGCGACCCAGTGAAATTTTTTGTTTGCTATCAGCATTGAGGTTGCGAGCCTTTTGATCCGCAAATTCCGTTAGCTCTAATAGTTCAAGAATCTCCTCAACACGTTGTTGGCGTTCTTGTAGTGGAACCTTGCGGTTGCGTAGTGGAAATTCCAAGTTTTGCGCTACTGTCATAGTGTCGTAGATGACGGGAAACTGAAAAACCTGGGCGATATTACGTTGTTGAGGTGGAAGTTGCGTAATATTTTCTCCGTCAAATAGAACGCGACCTTCTGTCGGTATAATAATCCCCGAAATAATATTGAGCAGGGTAGTTTTACCGCAGCCCGAGGGACCTAAAAGCGCATATGCTCCGCCATCCACCCATTCCAGATTGAGCGGCTTCAGGGCATACTCCTGCATCTGTTCGCCTTTAGAGGTATATCGATGCGCTACACTGTCCATTATAATGCTAGCCATAACGCGTTAGTTCACCTGTTCTGACGACTGTGGTGTTAGGGCAATGTCGCCGTTAGGATAAAAGTAGTAGAAGTCATTGGGGTCGATGAAGCACGATATTATTGCTCTGGGAGAGATGTTTTTTATTTCGTGTATCAGTGACACCCAGTTACGACCGGAAATGTTGAAATGGATAAAACTTTCAGAGCCTGTTATTTCGTTAACCAGCACCTCGCCTGATAGCTCCATATCGTTGGGGCCATTGCGGTTTAGCCGAAGGTGATAGGGGCGAACGCCAATAGTGTATTGGCCATCCTGAAGCGCCGCCGCAGCTGAGTCTAGTGTAACGTTATTGCCATTGTGATGTAGCATGCCATTACTGATATGAACCTCGGCCGTGTTTAAAGGTGGATCAGAAAACGCGCGAGCGGTGGTCAGGTTATCGGGTAATCTAAAGACGCTACCGGTAGCGCCAAACTGCACAATACTGCCCTCATGCAGTACGGCGGTTTCTCCACCAAGCAACAGCGCTTCGGTCGGCTCGGTGGTGGCATAGATCAGCACGGCACCTTGCGCACGAAAATACTCCGGCAATTCGTCGCGAAGTTCTTCACGCAACTTATAGTCAAGATTGGCCAGTGGCTCGTCCAATAAAACCAGCTCTGCATTTTTGACCAGTGCTCGAGCTAAAGCGAGGCGCTGTTGTTGACCACCAGAGAGCTCCGACGGATGACGCTCAAGATACGGGGAAATCTTTAGCAATGCCGCCGCTTCTTTAACCCGGCGATCAATATCCACGCGAGGAACTTTCGCTACTCTTAATGGCGAGGCAATATTGTCGAAGACATTCAGGGAAGGATAATTGATAAATTGCTGATAGACCATGGCGACATTGCGTTTCTGCACGCGTAGGCCGGTAACAGCATTGCCGTCAAAGCGTAGTTCGCCGGAATCTGGCTTGTCCAGTCCAGCCATTAATCGCATTAGGGATGTCTTGCCGGACCGTGTCGGCCCCAGAAGAATGTTGAGTGTGCCGCTCTTGAAGCACAGGTTTACATCCTTCGCGTAAACTTCGCCGCCCACTGTTTTATTGATATTGATTAGTTCAAGCACTTCTAGCGAACCTGATTATCGAAATTTGCCTGGCCTCGCAGTGTATAAGCATTAACTCTGACACCGCAAACTCAAATAGCTGTTTAGTGCCCTAGAACCGTGAGTTGTGCGATCATCGCCACAAAAAATTCAGTCCAGTAGGCAATATCTCCCGAACTTCTTCAGTTCACTTGGCACGTTCAGTAAGAGAATCTAGTCAACAGGTGGTTTATTTTCCCTATCCTTATCAGCCAAACTGCGGCGACTGAGAGATCCATGTGACTCGAATTCGCGCAGTATCCGCCATCGTCGAGGCATCCATTTTTTTGCCTAATTGGCTGACATCCTACGGCTCTAGGTATGGCGTAGAGCCCGCTGCTCATCAGGTTAGCTTATACACCACTTTTTGCGATTGAAAAATAATATCCAGCAAAGTATCGCCATAATGCCATGCACAATGGTTGGTGTTGCTCCAGATTCTGCAGTCATGGTCATAGCCGTTGCTAAGGTTAACCCGCTGTGGAACGTCGAAAGAATACCGAGAACTACGCCCATGGTCTTTAGATTATCTTTCTCGCTCCACGTCCAGAGAACAATGCTGGCTATGGCGAGCGCTGCAAAACCATAGTTGACGGCAAATGAAATGCCAGCAGCGCTGCCATCTGGTACAGCGGAGCTCGGAGAGAATACCAATAGGGCTCCAACCAGTCCTTCAAATAGAGCGTTGACCATGAGTACAACAATCAGCAATTTACGCATATCTGCCCCAGCAATGGTTTAGCTTTTGATCACGTTTTGTGCACTGTAGCTTGCTTCAGCGGTGCACACAAATGCTTCCTCTGTTGCGCTCAGCAACCTAGGCGGCCAGGCCTTACATTCTCTGATGGAATCCTATATTGGGAATACAAGCCCTGCCCTACAACTATTCTGCGCCCAACATTCTTGCTTCGAATCATAGCATTATGCGTCGCAAGAGCTTCGGATTTTTATAGACAGGAGTTAGGGGGTGGATGGAGCCGCGAGAGAAAGTTTGCCTTTGCTACAGATTCGACTAT
Source organism: Halioglobus sp. (assembly GCA_028823475.1). GTDB lineage: Bacteria > Pseudomonadota > Gammaproteobacteria > Pseudomonadales > Halieaceae > Marimicrobium. The sequence goes on from JAPKBI010000009.1 coordinate 19,766, forward strand.
TGTGATGTCATAAGCAGCTGTTTGAAACAGCACTGAGTAGCGACTATCTGACTGATCTCTTTTAAATTGATGTTTGTTTGATGTTAATACCCCTACTCACTTTATTTGTCTGCTGGCTTTTTGGGTCGTGTGCAATCTCACCTTTGAAGAATCTATGGATAACGAAGACCTACTGCAAGCTATCAATCAGGTAATGCCCTATGGCAAGTACAAGGGGCGTCAGCTCCTTGATCTGCCCGAGCCATATCTGGTTTGGCACCACGGCAAGGGCTTTCCTCAGGGCAAGCTGGGTGCGCAACTGGCTTTAATCTATGAGGTTAAACTTAACGGACTCGAGGGGATGTTGCGCCGCTTCCAGCGTTAATAGCCTATGACGGCCTCTAGTGCCGAAGTAGGAGGGATAGAAAAAGTATTTGCATGCACATTTGTCTAGCCTATTTTGACCTTTTCGCTGCATGCATCCCTTTAAAAAAATATCGCATGCGGTAAGGCGTCTTTTTTCTATTTGTTTAAAACCTTTTATTTAAGCGAGTCTGGCTAAGAAAAAATTCGCTTTATATCCTGTCAGAAAATCTTAGCGCAGCATCAACTGACTTATAAAAGTGTGACCAAAAAAAGATTATCGTGGAGGAACGCCCTCTGCTTCGACACTGATGATTGCTGCCTTTTCACCTAGCAACGCCTGCACTGCCTATATCACCGGCTCCTAAATTGGGCTTAAAAACGTTCAACGCCAACGTTTCGAAAGGTCTGATCGTGGGATTCAAGCTATTGCTGTCGCCCATTCATCAAACAAGTTTGGCCTAACCAAACTGACTGTCAGACACCTACGCGCTTGTCCCTTTTGTCGACCTGCGTCGAAAACCTCTCTGCTCGACATCTTTTGACTTAACGCAGTACTACAATTATTGACCCAGAAAGACTTTTCTTCCGTATATATCATCGTAACAAGAGGTAAGGAACATGAATCAGATCTCTAAAGCGCATGATGGTGAAGGCCTTGAATGGTTGTACACGCATTCACGCAACTACCCGCTTCTTTCAGCAGAGGAGGAGCGAGACATCGATGAGAGAAAATGGCGAACACGTGACGTGCTGCTGGAGGCATTACTTACGGATGTGCGCAGCCGCTTTTTCCTCAAACAGTGGGTTAGCAACCTACTAGAGAATCCACCCAGTCTTAAGGTGTTCTTAGAAAAGGAGCATTATTACGTCTTGCGCCGTGAGCAGTCTGACCTACTGAAAGACACGGCTAAGGTCGTACAGCTAAAAAATCTGCATAAGCTTCTGGGAAAAGCTCGCAAGGTCACCCATAGCGACGAGTCACAGATGATACTCGCGCAACTGGACTTGTCGCCGCTGTTAGTTGCAGGCTTCGCGGATATACAGTTGGGCAGCAGCGATTCTGGTGAGATTGTGATGGCGCTGCGCTATTGGCAGAAATTCTGGCGTACAACCGCTACAGAGGAGCTGTCTGCGAAAGAGCCACTGTCTATTTGCGATGCTTCTCGGCAGGTGTTCCGTCGACAGTCAAAAGCTTATTTCAAAGCGCGGGAACAGCTGGTTAATCACAACCTGCGCCTCGTATTTTCTATCGCTGGCAAGATGAAAAGCACAACCGTACCTTACATGGATCGCGTGCAAAGTGGGATGCTGGGGCTAATCAGGGCCGCTGAAAAGTATGACTACAGGACAGGCCATCGCTTCAGCACGTACGCCTACAATTGGATCAGTCAGTCGTCACGCCGGATGCTGGAAGACCAGCGGTCTCTCGTGCGTTTACCTTCCGATGTCAATGAACAGGTCAATCGTTTATATCGCGAGAGCTTGGCACACCTCAATGCCACCGGTGAGGATGCCAGTGTAAGGCTGCTCGCTGACCGCTTACAAATTGAACCGGATGCCGTAGCGCGTCTGCAACAAACTGGCAACCTTTCGGTATCGCTCGATAGCACGTTCAACAACGATCCTGATGGATTGACTCTGGGGGATACACTCAGTGGCGTAACCTATTCGCGGCCGGCCGCTAAAGCAGAGCAGATCTCACTCAATCGATTTTTGATGACTAGCTTGAAGGCGCTGGCCCCACAGGAGCAAAGCGTGATTACATTGC
>JAPKBI010000155.1 GCA_028823475.1 Halioglobus sp.
GCGGGGAGGTGATTTACTATGGACGTCGGTTCCCAAACAAGCGAGCGAGTCCGATAAATTCTGGTACTTGGGTTCATGCCCCTGAGGGGTGGCGCAGCTTGGGGCATCGCCTGCCTGTGCCCGCACAGCTGCGGGCGCTGTCGGTCGATATAAGCGTGGCGACCGTAGACCAATTCAGTTGCGGTATTTACTGGACGGAATCATCTGGGGAGGAAGGTGTGGAGCAAATAAGACAGGTTCTTGAGGGGTGGTGTGAGCAATTAATACGTTGAGAGTTGTTGTTTTCACTTGACCCGGGCGACATAGCGACTTATATAATGCTGCTTTTTCGCGGCTTCTCAGTTGGCGCCGACTGATTTTTTGTGTGTATGAAAGGAGTTTATGGGTAAATCACTTGTTATCGTAGAGTCACCGGCGAAGGCTAAGACCATTAATAAGTACCTGGGGCCGGACTTCATCGTAAAATCAAGCGTCGGCCACATTCGAGATTTGCCGACGTCCGGCAATAACATCAATCAGGCTGACCCCAAAGCGCGGGCTGCGCAGGCTGCCCGCACGCGGAAGATGGCACCGAAGCAGAAAGCGGCTTACAAGAAAAAGAATGCGAAACAGCAACTTGTCCGGCGCATGGGTATTGATCCTGATGATCACTGGGCGGCAAGTTATCAGATACTCCCCGGTAAGGAAAAAGTCGTCAGCGAGCTGACAAAGCTTGCTGCCAAGGCCGATACGATCTATCTCGCAACAGACCTTGATCGCGAGGGGGAGGCGATAGCGTGGCATTTGAAAGAGGCAATAGGGGGAGACCCGGCCAGATATCAGCGCGTGGTATTCAATGAAATTACAAAGAAGGCGATTACTGAAGCCTTCGAGCGTCCATCTATTCTGGATATGGACCGTGTCAATGCTCAGCAGGCGCGCCGGTTTCTAGACAGAGTAGTGGGCTTTATGGTGTCGCCCCTACTGTGGTCCAAGGTTGCCCGAGGCTTGTCCGCCGGTCGGGTACAGTCCGTTGCGGCGCGCTTGATCGTAGAGCGTGAACGCGAAATACGCGCCTTTGTGCCAGACGAATATTGGGAAATTCATGCCGACCTGGAAGGAACTAAAGGTGAAGAAGTTCGTTTTCAGGTACGCAAGCACAACGGTGCAGATTTTAGACCCAGCGATGAAGTTACCGCTAAGGCTGCTAATGCTGAGCTGGAAAAACTACCGTATATCGTAAGCAAGCGAGAGGACAAGCCTACTCGCTCCAAAGCGCCCGCGCCTTTCATCACCTCTACATTGCAACAATCTGCCAGCACGCGGCTTGGTTTCAGTGTTAAGAAGACCATGATGATGGCTCAGCGCCTCTATGAGGCGGGTTACATTACCTACATGCGCACGGACTCGACGAATTTAAGTGCTGAAGCAGTGGCGGCCTGTCGCGGCTACATAAGCTCGAACTTTGAACCGCTTTACCTGCCTGAAACAGCAAAGATTTTTTCATCCAAAGACGGAGCCCAAGAGGCTCACGAAGCGATACGTCCATCGGATGTGACTGTACTGCAGACTGCCCTAAACGGTATGGAAAGAGATGCTGAGCGACTCTATGAGTTGATCTGGCGTCAGTTTGTTGCCGGACAGATGTGTGATGCCGAATATACGTCAACGCTGGTCACCTGCAGTGCAGGTAATTATGAGCTGAATGTTAAGGGTCGTATTGTTCGATTTGATGGCTATACCCGTGTGTTGGTGCCTGCAAGCCGTAAAACGGATGATGCGGTGTTGCCCGATATCTTAGAGGGGCAGACCCTGAAGCTGCTCAAACTCGATCCAGTCCAGCATTTTACTAAGCCTTCTTCGCGTTATGGTGAGGCAAGTCTGGTGCGTGAAATGGAAAAACGCGGTATTGGGCGACCGTCAACTTACGCATCCATTATTTCGACTATCCAGGATCGGGGTTACGTGAGACTGGACAATAAGCGTTTCTATGCTGAAAAAATGGGCGATATCGTCACCCAACGTTTGCAAACCAGTTTTACCGAATTATTGGACTATGGATTTACCGCTTCGATGGAAGAGAGGCTCGACGCAGTTGCTCAGGGCAAACTAGAGTGGCACGACCTCCTGGACAGTTTCTACACTGAATTTAGTGGCTTGTTGGAGAAAGCGGGAGAGGATGAACCCGTCGGCATGCAGCTCAATGAGCCGACCATGACGGATATCGAGTGCAGCACATGCAATCGTCCGATGCAGGTGCGCACTGCGAGTACTGGCGTATTTCTTGGCTGCTCAGGATATGCGCTGCCACCTAAGGAGCGTTGCAAGAACACGCTCAACCTGACCGCAGGTGATGAAGCGATCATGGAGGATGCTGATGAAGAGGCGGAGTCGAGACTGCTGCGTGCCAAGCATCGATGTTCGTTGTGTAATACCGCGATGGACAGCTATCTTATCGACGAGGGTCGCAAGCTGCATGTTTGCGGCAATAATCCTGACTGCTCCGGTTTTGAGGTAGAGGAGGGTAAGTTCAAAATAAAGGGCTACGAGGGTCCGATTCTGGACTGCGATAAGTGTGACTCGCAAATGCAACTTAAGAACGGTCGCTTTGGCAAGTACTTTGGGTGCATGGCGGAAACGTGTAAGAATACACGCAAGCTTCTGCGCAGTGGGGAGGCAGCACCGCCCAAGATGGACCCCGTGCCGATGCCGGAACTGGAGTGCCAAAAAGTCGAGGACCACTACATCTTGCGCGACGGTGCGGCAGGCCTATTTTTAGCTGCCAGCCAATTCCCGCGCAATCGGGAAACACGAGCCCCGCTGGTGAGCGAGTTGCTGGCGCATCAGTCTGAAATCGATCCCAAGTACACCTTTCTTTTCAGTGCGCCAACCGCAGATAAAGAGGGGAATCCGGCTCAGGTACGGTTCAGCCGAAAATCCAAGGAGCAGTATGTGATGACTGAGAGCGGCGGCAAACCAACGGGTTGGAAGGCGCTGTATCACAAGGGTAAGTGGCTTGAGGAAGCGGCTCCGACAGGCCCAAAACGCGCAGCAAAAAAGACCTAAATGCGCGCGGTGGGCTCGAACAAACGAGAAATTTTGGAGGCAGTTCTGCTCGGCTGCTGTTAGAATAGCGGCCGACGCTAACGGATTGAGGTTTGTTGAATGCCAGCATCACTGCTTGAAATAGTCGATCGTGGAGATGGAGAAATTGTCGTGCAGCGTGCTGATGATGAGTCGGAGCCGTTGCTAACCATCCAGTTTTCTGACGAAGCGCGTGCCTACATGATGGACAACGGCCTTGAGGTTGCCAGAGTGATGATTCAGGCCGGTATTCAAGCGGCTGCGGCCATTTCTGAATCTGGAAATGACGAATTGGAGACGGCGCAGGACTCTACGCGAATACTGCACTAAGCGTTAATTTCCCCGACGCAATACACCGACACTGAGGCCTTCGATACTGAAGGCCTGTTCCCGCAGATCTACACTTATTGCCTGATAGTCACGGTTTTCCGGTAGCAATTTCAGCAGATGCTTTTTGTTAGTGAACTGGAGGCGCTTTACCGTGACCTCGTCATCTATGCGCGCGACAACAATGTCGCCATTTTTCGCAACTGGCGTGCTATGCACCGCGAGTAGATCACCGTCGAGAATTCCGACGTCAATCATACTGTCTCCCTGTACCGTCAGGAAAAAGTCTGCATGTGGTTTGAAGAAATTTGAAGGCAGGGAACAGTAGTCTTCTACGTGCTCCTGCGCCAATATCGGATGCCCCGCGGCAACTCGGCCTACGATCGGGATGCCTGCGCTCTCGGGCAATCGGATGCCACGTGAAGCACCTGCGATCATTTCAATCGCTCCCTTACGTGCTAGAGCCTTGAGATGTTCTTCAGCTGCGTTTGCTGACTTAAATCCGAGCGTGCGCGCGATGTCGGCTCTGGTAGGAGGATAACCCGTGTCTTCAATGTGATGACGCACAATATCCAGCACCTGTTGCTGCCGTTGCGTAAGTTTTTCCATTGCAAGCACCCTATGTGGTTTTGTACAGGTGCTGTGATTATATACAGTATAGGTGGGGAAAGACAATAGCGCCTCAGGCGCTAATATTGTGGGTCAGAATAGGCCTGGCATGCGATTTTCGAAGCGCCCTCAGTTATCCTCGACACCACGCAGAGTATCGGGTTCAATTGAATACACCGGGCTGGCCGTTATAGTACGCTGGTGTTTCGCTGCGTGGTGCAGATAGACGTTATCCGTCTGAAGAGGCGTATAGTTTTTATCGACCAGGACGAGATAACCTTGATTTAGACACCCCCGCCTGCGCTAGTAGCGGGCATAGAGAGGAAGTGATATTGAGTATGCTGACCAATTTTTGCCATAGCAGTGCAGATCGCGAATGTCTGCTTTGTGCTGTGTGTGTGGAAAACACAACGCAGGTGTACACAGCATGAGGCCGCTTGCCATCATCGGAGGGACCGGAATCGATGACCTAGAGGGTTTGGAAGTGCTTAAGGAGCACTGTGTACAAACACCCTATGGAGAACCCTCCAGGCCGATACAGGAAGGACGGCTGGGTGAGCACTCGTTGTTTTTCCTGCAGCGTCACGGCAGCCCCGGAGCGATTCCCCCCCACCGAATTAACTACCGTGCCAATCTGTGGGCGCTAAAGGCTATGGAGGTTGACGCAGTGGTCGCCATCAACGCCGTGGGCGGTATTACAGAATCGATGCGACCGGGGCGATTAGTCATCCCGCATCAGGTTATTGATTACACCTGGGGGCGTGAACATACGTTCGACGAGGGACAAGAGGATAAGTTGATGCATATCGACTTTACCGAGCCCTATGAGCGAGGGTTGCGGATGGAGCTGCTGGCCGCTGCGGATTCGGCCAATATTCCCCATGAAGCCTCCGGTGTTTATGGCGCCACTCAGGGGCCACGTCTTGAAACGTCGGCGGAGGTGCAGCGTATGGCGCGAGATGGATGTGATGTGGTGGGCATGACAGGCATGCCCGAAGCGGCTTTGGCATGCGAGCTCGGGCTTCCGTATGCCTCGGTGTGCATGGTGGTGAATCCTGCCGCCGGCCTTGGTGATTTGCCCCTCACCTTGGCCATGATGCAAGAAATTCTGGTGCGCGAGGCTGCCGTTGTCAGGCAGCTACTAAACCAACTACTGCGAAATCGTTGAGTCTCTTCGCGCTATTGATATATTGGGTTACTCTGACTTGGCTTGCGGCTTAGCCTGCGCTCTCGGCTCTGGCAGTGGCGTTATTTTCACGATAACGCCGAGCATGGGGTGGTCTATGTAGTGAACTTCGCCACTGCGCATGCGGCGTGTTTGATGTAACCGAACGGCATGGCGGAAGGGGTAGATTGGTTCAAGTGTTTCTGCGCTCTCGGTGATCGTGATGAGGGTTGCTGGTGCTCGCTGAGACTCAAGATCGATTGCCGGATCTGCTGTGATGGTCTCACGCTGTGGCTGCTCTGGCTCTGGCTCTGGCTCT
>JAPKBI010000156.1 GCA_028823475.1 Halioglobus sp.
CCATATCCCAGATTTCTTGGGCCTGCTCATCCTCCTGTAAAAACTCGCGCAAAGGCTCCTCTTGCTCCAGAGCCTTGGCCAAGGTAATACCCACTTCAAAGGGAATCATCTTGGACAACTTGTCTGCTAATCCGTACGACTTACCTTGCACGCGGGCCACGTCGCGCACCACAGCCTTGGCCGCCATGGTCCCGAAGGTAATAATCTGGGAAACTGACTCCCGTCCATACGTTTCGGCCACATAATCAATGACTCGGTCGCGTTTTTCCATACAGAAATCCACGTCGAAATCTGGCATGGAAACACGCTCGGGATTCAAAAACCGCTCGAACAGCAATTCATATTCTAGGGGATCGAGATCAGTAATCTCCAACGCGTAAGCCACAAGCGAACCTGCACCAGAGCCTCGACCGGGACCGACTGGAATGTCGTTATTTTTAGCCCATCGAATAAAGTCCATCACGATAAGGAAATAGCCGGGAAAGCCCATCTGGATAATGGTTTCCAGCTCGAATTCAAGACGTTCGCGATAAATTTGCTGTGTCTGCTGAAAATCGGCTGCACTGGCATCAAACAAAGCCTGCAGCCGCAAACCTAGACCTTGGTGAGACTGCTGCCGGAAAAACTCATCCATGGTCAGGCCATCGGGCACTGGATAATCGGGCAGGTAAGGCTTACCCAACTCCAGTACCACGTTGCAGCGGCGTGCAATCTCTACACTGTTCGCCAGTGCTTCAGGAATATCCGCGAACAACTCCACCATCTCCTGCGTGGAACGCAAATACTGCTGCTCGGTATAATGACGCGGCCGCCGGGGATCATCCAGCGTACGACCCTCGCGAACACAGACTCGGGTCTCGTGTGCTTCAAACTCCTGAGCATCAAGAAATCGAACATCGTTGGTCGCTACCACGGGACACTGCAGATCTTGAGCCAGTTTTATTGCTGCATGCAGGTGGGTCTCATCGCCCTCTCGACCAGTACGGTGCAACTCTAGATAAAAGCGCTGCGGATACAATTGCATCCAATAGCTTGCTCGCTCTAGCGCGAGCGCGGCTCTTTCACCTAATAGTGCCTGCCCCACGTCCCCAGCCGCGCCAACTGACAGCGCAATGACCCCCTCCGTAGTCTCTTCAAGCCAGCGCTTACTGACATAAGGCAATCCCAGATACTGGCCCTCGGTATAGGCTCGTGAAATTAACAACGTAAGATTGTGATAGCCCGTCTGGTTCATCGCCAACAGGCACAACGGATAGGCCCGCTCTGGGTCATCCGCATCCATCACCATCAGGTCTACACCAAAGATAGGCTGGACACCTGCGGCAATTGCGGCTTTGTGGAACTTGATCAGTCCGTAAAAATTACAAACGTCGGTAACGGCCACCGCTGGCATAGCTAGCTCTGCAACTCTCCCTACCAGGGATTTTATGCGAACCAGGCCATCGACCAGGGAGTACTCAGTGTGCAGGCGTAAGTGGACAAACTCAGTCATGGAATGATTCTATACGGCTTGCTGCAAATGTTGTACAAAAGCTAGCGTGCAGACAGTATTTTTTTTACCGGAGCGAAGCTGCGCCGATGAATCGGTGTCACACCGAGGGTCTTCAGGGCTTGTAAATGCACCACTGTGGGATAGCCTTTGTGAGCAGCAAAACCATAGCCCGGATACACCTTGTCCAGAGCAATCAGGGCATTGTCTCTATGGACCTTAGCTAGAATTGAGGCAGCGGCAATCGCCGGCACTCTGTCGTCTCCTCCAACGACTGCTTCCGAGGCATAGTCCCAGCGGGGTAGCCGATTACCATCTACCAGAACATATTCAGGCTGGGGTTGAAGCGTCTGAACCGCGCGGTGCATCGCTAAAAGAGAAGCCTGCAGGATGTTCAGCTCATCGATTTCGGCCACACTGGCACTGGCAATCGACCAACTCAGAGCTCGAGACCTGATCAACTGGGCCAGCTCCTCCCTGCGTGCAGCGGTCAGTCTCTTTGAGTCACGCAGCCCCTCTATTGGGTGCTGTGGATCCAGAATGACGGCGGCCGCTACAACGTCTCCGGCGAGTGGCCCACGGCCCACTTCGTCCACGCCAGCCAAAGCGCAGCCCTTGTAGCTACTTTCAAAAAGATCTTTCATCCCGACTCACCGGCGGTCTGACTATGTGCCATCTCGCCCTATCGATCCGCGCAGAGTATGGTGGCGCTGGCTGCCAGTTCACCCTCTACGTCAGAACTTACATCGAACTTCCAAATTCCGCTACGCTGTGAAACAACAGTAGCGCGTAACATCACCCGATCCCCGGGAACACAGGGACGCTTGAAACGTAGATTATCGGCGCCAGCAAAGTAATACATCGAATCAGATTCGTTGGTCTTACCTTGGCTATAAAAACCTAAAATTCCAGCCGCTTGAGCCATCGCTTCAAGCAGCAACACACCGGGAAATATGGGATTGTCTGGAAAGTGTCCGTCAAAGTAGGGTTCGTTGATACTGAGGTTCTTGTAAGCCACGATGAACTCGCCCGCCTTCAGTTCCACCACGCGATCAACCAATAAGAATGGGGAGCGATGCGGCAGATGCCTGCGAATATCCGTAATGTCCATCATCTTGAGTATAGCGCCGGAAACCGTCGAATCTAATCGATACCGAAGTTAGTCCGGCGCCCAGAACGCCTGTTATTTTGCTGAAAGTTGGTTCAGTTTGTCCGTTAGCTGCGCGGTGATGCTATAACTAGGCTCAGCATGGATTACAGCGTTACGCTGCAGTAGCAGGCCAATACCATCTTTCTCAATAATTTCGCGCAAAACTTCTTGCACCTTTGGCGCCATCTCCTCCAGCAGTGCCTGGCCGGCCGACTGTTCAGCTTGCTGCAATTTCCCAGTCACATGGTCAAGATCCTCTTGCATGCTGCTCAGTTGCTTCTGAGCCGCGATCTTCTGATCCTGACTCATCACCGCTGCGTCTTTCTGAAACGTCTTGAGTAGCGCTTCGCCCTCCGCCTGGAGTTGCTCATATTCTGCTTTATTTTTCTTAAATTCTTCCGCGTTCCTAATTTCATCAACACGCTTCTGGGCAACATCCGTTTGAAGGATAGCGCCTTGCACATCAACCACGGCTATTTTGCCCTGAGCCCAACCAAGGGTCGGCACCATCAATACCAGCACAGCAAGTGAACATTTAAATAATCTAGACACATTCTTCTCCAAAAATTAACAACAAAAAATCAGAAACCACGACCCAAAGTAAATTGAAATACCTCTTCTTCATCAAATTCGCCAGAGTTTATCGGCTTCGCGAGACTAAAAGACATAGGACCGAACCCCGTGACCCACGTCAAACCTATGCCGACCGAGTAACGCAGCTCACCGAAGTCAACGTCGTTGCAGCTCTGCTGCAATGGCCCGCAATCGGTATCAAACACATTACCCGCGTCCAGAAAAAAAGAACTGCGCAACTGGCTTTGATCCTTGATAAACGGGAGTGGGAACAATAACTCAGCACCGCCCTCGATCAGCACGTTGCCGCCAAAGGGGTCATTGTCGTTATCAATCTGTGCATACGACAGCTGTCCGTTACTGGCGACATACCCGAACTCAGAGCCGTCGGGGCCACCAATTTGCACCGGATTACCTTCATCATCTATTTCAGTAACAGGTTGCACCACTCGATATTGTTCAGCCGGTGTACTGCGTGGCCCCAGTGTATTGCTCTCGTAGCCTCTTACTGAACCAAAACCGCCAGCGAAATAGTTTTCATAGAAGGGCAACCCGGTAGTATTACCGTAACCATCGCCATAACCCAGCTCCGTGCGCAGACGGAGTGTCCAAGTATTCAGAAACGGCACCGGATAGAATACCTGGGCTTCATAGGTCAATTTGTAGAACTCCAGGTCGGAGATTTCTGGCGCAGATACTTCAAAAGCCAAGGTCTGTGATGCACCCCGCGTCGCCATACGACCTCGATTCAATGTCGACTCGGTCCAGCTGGCAGTCATGGTCCAGTTTAGGAACTGATCACCATTTTCATCAAGGAATCCCGGACCAGCGGGCGGAGCGACCTGATAGCTGGGCGGCAAGTCGCTGATAGGATCCAGCACCTCAATACCACTGTATGTGCCATCACCATTGCTGGTACTTTGAAACCAGCTGTAGTTGTCATCTAGTCGAGGGCTGGCTCGAATTTCCTGCACGGCATATTGCCCGGTACTAATGTCTGTATTCGCCACACCAAAACTGAATCCGAGGCGGGCTGTTTCCTTGATGGGATATCCAAAGTTAACCGCACCACCAAACGTGTTAGTGCTGTAGTTCGCAATATTGACTTCACTGAGGTCGGTCGCGCGATAGAATATATTAAAACCACGGCTCACCCCATCCTCCGTGTAATAAGGGTTGGTGTAACTAAAATTATAGACATCCTGATAACGGGAGGCGTTCAGGCCGATGCCGACTCGTTTGCCTGTTCCCATGAAATTATCCTGCTGCAAATTTAGGCCATAAATAATGCCTGCATCTTGTGCGTAGCCTACGCTTGCACCAATACTGCCAGAGGACTGCTCCTCCACGGTATACGTAACATCGATTAGGTCGTCCTGCCCCGCCACGCCTGGCGTCTCCACCGCGGCCCCGCTAAAATAGCCCAGCCGCTGCAGGCGAACGCGTGATTGCTCAATCTTAGCCGCGGAAGCGGGCGCGCTCTCCATCTGACGCATCTCGCGGCGCAACACGTTATCTGCTGTTTTTAGGTTACCCTTGAAATTAATTCTCCGCACATAGGTGCGCTTACCTGGATCGACAAAAAATTTCATGGCGACCGTATTGTCTTCGTCGTTGACATCAGGAATACCGGTGACTTTGGCAAAGTTGTAACCCTCATCACCTAAACGGCGAGTGAGGTACTCCTCGGTGGAAGTCACCATCTGCTGGGAAAAAATCTGCCCGTCGGCAATGAGTAAAAATCTGCTCAAATCAGACGCAGGCAGCACCAGATCTCCCGACAGTTCCACCGAACTAATAGTGAACTTTTCGCCCTCGGTGATATTGGCAGTGATGTAGACCTCTTTTTTGTCTGGCGAAACTGACACTTGCGTGGAATCAATACGGAATTCTAGATAGCCCCTGTCCATGTAGTAGGACGTCAAACCTTCCAGATCGCCGGTCAGCTTTTCTTTTGAGTACTTATCGTCATTGGTAAAGAATGAGAGCCAACCAGTAGTGTTCAGCTCGAACACGTCACTCAGCTGATCCTCGGTAAAAACTTTATTGCCAACCACGTTGATATGCTTAATGGATGCGACGGTACCTTCGTCAACATCAATACTAACGGTTACTCGATTGCGCGGCTCAGGTATCACCTCGGTTTCGATGGTGGCGTCATATCTGCCCTGAAGCACATACTGTCTTTGGAGCTCCAGCTGCATACCTTCCAAGGTGGAACGTCGAAAAACCTGACCCACTGAGAGACCGGCCC
>JAPKBI010000157.1 GCA_028823475.1 Halioglobus sp.
GTGCCTGGCTTGCAGTCTCGCGCCATTTGGCCCGTATTCAACCGCGCTAGAACGGGCGCGGGAGAGTTAAGAATTTATCGTGCAACCCCTTGAATTTAATACAATATAAATTTTATTTGTTTGGTGTTGTGGAACTATTCTAATATTAGCACTCTAACTGATTGAGTGCTAAAATTGACCAGTGAATAGATAGAGGGTCGTAACAATGAAAAAGAGCCTACAACCGGTTGATCAGATGGTTCCCGGAGGCAGTTTGTCCGCTTATGTGCAGGCTGTAAGCCGCATTCCGGTGCTAAGTATAGAGCGCGAGCGCGAGCTGGGCGAAGATCTGTATTATAACGAAAACGTGCAGGCTGCGCGTGAACTGGTGATGTCGCATTTACGCTTTGTGGTGCACATTGCGCGCAGTTATTCAGGTTATGGTCTCGCCGAGGCTGACTTGATTCAGGAAGGTAACGCAGGTCTGATGAAAGCGGTTAAGCGCTATAATCCTGAGAAGGGTGTCCGCTTAGTGTCTTTCGCGGTGCACTGGATCAAGGCCGAAATGCACGAATTTATTCTGCGCAACTGGCGCATCGTTAAGGTTGCCACGACCAAGGCGCAACGCAAATTATTTTTTAATCTGCGCAGTGCGAAAAAAACGCTGTCTTGGTTGAGCGCAGATGAGGCACAGGCCATCGCAGATGATCTGGGTGTGGGGGTGCATGAAGTGCAACGCATGGAGGGTCGCCTGAGTAGTCGTGACCTCGGCTACGACCAGCCGGTTGATGCGGATGATGACGACAGTTGGCAGGCCCCCCAGTATTATCTCGAGGATCACAGCGGAGATCCTGCTCAGTTACTGGAGTCCAGTGAGTGGCAGGACAATAGTGAAGCCCAACTTCACCATGCCTTGGCTGACCTGGATGAACGCAGCCGTGACATACTGTCGCAGCGCTGGTTGGCGGAAAAGAAGGCCACCCTGCATGAGCTGGCAGCACAGTACGGTGTTTCTGCGGAGCGCATCAGACAACTTGAACAGAGTGCGATGAAAAAGCTGCGTGTGGCCATCCCAGCTTAGATCGCCTAACAGCAGAGGCGGTTTCACCGCCTCTGAGTTATACTGCTTAAATGGCAAAATTATTTATTACCCTAGCTTCTCTGAGCGGCATGTTAGCCGTTGTCTTCGGTGCGTTTGGAGCGCATGCCCTTAAGGGTAAACTGGATGACCAGGCCCTCAAGGTATTTGAAACCGCCGTGCAGTACCATTTCTATCACACAGTCGCTCTTTTGGTGGTTGGGGTGATAGCCTTAAACCAGCCTCAGACGATGTTGCTCAAAAGCAGCGGGTGGTTATTCGTCATCGGAATTCTAGTGTTCTCTGGCAGCCTCTACCTTTTGAGCCTCACCGGGGTGCGCTGGTTGGGGGTTGTTACCCCATTGGGTGGCTTGGCATTTATTGCTGGCTGGGCCTGTCTGGCCGCAACGGGCTGGAAGCTGCTGGTCTGATTCTGGAGTAATGGCGAGGACTCTCATGACGGATCTCGACAAGATACAGCGCATCCGCAGTTATGTGTTGCGCACCGGTCGCATGACACAGATTCAAAAACGTTCCCTCGAAGAGAACTGGCAGCGCTGGGGCCTTGAGTATGATGGTCGTGAAATAGCATTTGATGCAGTATTTGGTCGCTCCGGTCCACGGACGCTAGAGATAGGCTTTGGGATGGGCCAGTCGCTGGTGGTCATGGCGGAGGTCAGCCCGGACACCAATTTTATAGGCATTGAAGTGCACTCACCCGGTGTTGGCAAGTTGCTGCACAGTATGGAAGAACGCAGCGTCGATAATATTCGAGTGTATTGCCATGACGCTGTGGAAATCTTACGTGACTGCATTCCTGTTGGATCGCTGGATGCCATACAGATTTTTTTCCCCGACCCCTGGCACAAGAGACGTCACAATAAACGCCGACTTATTCAGTCGCCTTTTGTCGCGCAACTGACAAGCAAGCTTAAGCCGGGCGGTATTCTGCATTTAGCGACCGACTGGGAAGATTATGCTAAGCAGATGATGGCTGTTCTCGGCAGTGCCGACGGACTGTCCAATACCTGTGGGGAGGATCAGTTCGCTCCCCGTCCCGAATATCGCCCTCTTACCAAGTTTGAGGCGCGGGGTGAGCGGCTTGGACATGGTGTGTGGGATCTGGTCTTCTCTCGTGTTACACGTTCAGAGTCGCTGGTCAGTCAGGGAAAAACTCCGCAATAACGCTATCCAAAAAGCGCCGGCCTGTGTCCGTAGCTCGGACAACATTTTTATCGCGCACAAGCAATTCGCGCTGACAGAGTAATTCTAGCTGCGGTTCTAACTGTGCGCAGTCCAGCCCTGTTCGAGACGCAAACTGCGGCAAGGTAAAACCGTCATTCAGGCGCAGCGCATTCATCATAAATTCGCCGACGATTTCATCGCGATGCAGCGTTCGAGTGCTGGCGACAAACGTCTGTGAGGTAACAGACATATACTCTTGCGGCTGACGTCGCTTGTTATAGCGTTTGATGCGGCCATCGGGAAAGCTGATTTTGCCGTGAGCACCCGCACCGATACCCAGATAATCCCCAAAGGACCAGTAATTATTATTATGGCGGCAGTTAAAGCCCTCTTGACTGTAGGCGGATACTTCGTATTGCGCGTAACCGTTGGCGGCAAGAAGTTGCTCGCCGCATTGTTGGATGTCCGCCAATTCATCTTCAACCGGTAGTTGCGGCGGACGTTTGTGAAACACCGTATTCGGCTCGATGGTCAGTTGATACCACGAAAGATGCGAAGGCTTGCAGGCGATGGCCGCAAGCAGATCCGTTTTGGCGCTGAGCAAAGTTTGAGCAGGAAGACCGTGCATCAGGTCCAGATTAAAACTATCGAAACCAGCCTGACGCGCGAAATCAATCGCGGCATAAGCTTGATCGCTGTTGTGTATGCGTCCTAGCGCCTGCAGCAGAGCATTGTCGAAGCTCTGGATGCCAATTGACAAACGATTAATGCCTGCGTCTTTGAAAGCGTAAAACTTGTCTGCCTCTGCACTCCCGGGGTTGGCCTCCATGGTGACTTCCAGTGTTGGAGCAAGCGGGATCAGCTGCGCAACACCCCGCATCAATTTTTGGATCGCTTCAGCGGAAAAAAGACTGGGCGTACCGCCGCCGATAAACAGGGTTTCTACTGCCCTCCCCTGAATCATCGGCGAGTCCTCGCGCAAATCCTGCAACAACGTGCGGATGTAGTGATCCTCGGGGACGTCTGTCGCTTCATGGGAGTTGAAGTCGCAATAAGGACACTTGCGTTCGCACCAGGGCAAGTGAATATAAAGTCCCAGTGGAGGGAGCGGCATCAGTGCTGACGCAGGGCTTCAAATAGAAGACTGCTAGCCTTCGCGCGGTGACTAATGCGATTTTTTATGCCGGGTGCCAGTTGTGCAGAACTGCATTGATGCTCGGGGAGATAAAATAAAGGGTCATAGCCGAAGCCATTCTCTCCGCGAGGCTCAAACAAGATAAACCCTTCCCAACTGGCCTGACAAATCTGGGGCGTGGGGTCCATAGCGTGCCGCATGTAAACCAGGACACATTGAAATCGAGCGCTGCGCTGTTCTTCGGGTATGTCCCCAAGCTCTTTCAATAAGAGGACATTGTTGGCCTCATCACCGGCTCCTGAATATCGGGCAGAATAAATACCGGGAGCGCCGTTTAGGTGATCAACCTCAATGCCGGAATCGTCTGCAATCGAGGGCAGCCCAGTGTGCTGCGCGGCCGCCCGCGCTTTGATGATGGCATTCTCGACAAAGCTGAAGCCAGTTTCTTCTACATCGGGCACATTGAATTGTGCTTGCGGTTTGAGTATCACATTCAGGGGATCAAGAACCTTAGCCAACTCGCGCAACTTGCCGGCATTGCCGCTGGCAAGCACTACGGTCTGGTTATCATCGGGATTGTGCATCAATTGATGTAAAGCTGGTGTTTAAACTTAAAGGTGTAGGTCTCATCCGCTCCTGTAGGCCGAAAATCCATCTCAAAAAAGCGCCACTCTTCATTGATAAATTGGAATTTAGCGATGTAGTAAATTGCATCCCCTTCGCGCACTTCCGTGAACTCAAGTGTCTGACTCTGTATTAGGTCCCAGGTGCGACCCTGTAATTTCATCGCACGAGAAGTGCTGCCATCCACTAGATTCTCGCGCACTGCTAAGTTAATAATCGCGCGTTTTTCCCCGCGAGCGATACCGTAAGTCGAGGCGATTTTCGGGTCCAGAAAGGTGGTGTTGACCACACTATAGTAGAGTTCAAACCGTCCGAATGTTTCCATCTGTTGCGCCAGAGTCTGGCCGGGAAGCATTGCTAGCCAGAAGAGTGTCGTAAGCATGAGGACGGATAAGCGCATGTCAGCGTGTAATACGGTAGATCGCTGTGGTAGCGAATAAGTTGGGCCATTTTCTCGACAGTATCGGCGGGCGACGGGTATTGCCCACCGTATTTCTGGCCAGAATACGAATACCCTTGTCCCGGCACAGATCTTCGAAGTCGTTCACGGTGCAGAAGTGGATGTTGGGCGTGTTGTACCAGGTATGCGGCATGAAACCTGACACCGGCATATGCCCGCGAATACCGAGCATCAAGCGACAACGCCAGTGGCCGAAATTGGGGAAGGTCACAATACCCTCGCGGCCAATGCGCAGCATCTCTTCCAGCACGCGATCCGGATAATTTACCGCCTGCAGAGCAAGCGCCAGCACTACGGTATCAAAACTGTGGTCGGGAAAGTTCGACAGGCCCTCGTCCATGTTCTGTTCCACGACGTTGAGTCCGCGGGAGATCGCTGCGGTGATATAGTCCTGGTCAATTTCCAGGCCGGTACCACGGACCTGCCTTTGGTCGCGTAGGAATTCCAAAAACACGCCGTCTCCACAGCCGAGGTCCAATACCCGAGAGCCCGGTGCGATCCAGCGCTGAATATGAGATAAGTCGAGGCGCATCAGTCGGTTTCCGCGACGCGCTGCATGTAGGCGCGAAATACATCAAGGTAGCGTGGAATGGGCATCAAAAATGCATCGTGGCCCTCATTAGCCTCAATTTCTGCATAACTAACAGGCCGGTCTGCAGCAATCAGAGCATTGACTATTTCCCGCGAGCGTACAGGCGAGAAGCGCCAGTCAGTGGAAAATGAAACCACAAAAAAGCTGCATTGTGCATTGCGGAAGGCCGCGACGGGATCGTTGTCGTATTGCAAGGTCAGGTCGAAGTAATCCAGGGCATGGGTCATCAGGATATAGGTATTGGCATCGAAGTTGCCAGAGAATTGACTGCCCTGATAACGCAGGTAAGTTTGCACTTGAAACTCGACGCCGGCAGGGTCTCCGCGGTCCAAACTTCCGGATCGCAAATCACGCCCAAACTTGTTCGCCATGGCATCGTCTGA
>JAPKBI010000158.1 GCA_028823475.1 Halioglobus sp.
CGACCGTGGTTGATGCGAACCTACTCAGGGCATTCTTCGGCGCAAGCTTCCAATGAACTGTATCGCACTAACCTCAGTCGAGGGCAGACTGGACTTTCGGTGGCCTTTGATCTGCCAACTCAGACGGGTTATGACTCCGACCATCCATTGGCGCGTGGGGAAGTGGGGAAAGTAGGCGTACCCATAAATCATATCGGCGATATGGAGGCCCTGTTTGATCAGATACCGTTAGATCAAATGAATACCTCTATGACAATTAATGCGACTGCACCGTGGCTGCTTGCTCTGTATATTGCTGTGGCGGAGCGTCAGGGTGTTGATCCCTCCACTTTAGAGGGTACCACTCAAAACGATGTCCTCAAGGAATACCTGTCTCGGGGCACTTACATTTACCCGCCAGTACCCTCTGTGCGTCTCACGACTGATCTAATTGCCTACACCGTTGAAAATATTCCGAAGTGGAATCCTACTAACGTCTGCAGTTACCACTTGCAGGAGGCGGGGGCTACACCGACGCAAGAGCTGGCCTATGCCTTGTCTACAGCAATCGCAATTCTAGATGCGGTAAAAGCCTCCGGACAAGTCTCACAGGAGCGCTTCCATGATGTTGTTGGCCGCATCTCCTTCTTCGTCAATGCTGGCATTCGGTTTGTTGAAGAGACCTGTAAATTGCGGGCGTTCGGTCGTATGTGGGAAGAACTAACGCAACAGCGCTATGGCGTCGACAACCCGAAACAGCGTCGTTTTCGTTATGGGGTGCAGGTTAACTCGCTTGGCCTAACGGAGTCTCAGCCGGAAAATAATGTTCAGCGCATTGTGCTGGAAATGTTGGCGGTGACCCTCTCCAAGAGCTCTCGAGCCAGAGCGATACAATTGCCGGCCTGGAACGAGGCTTTGGGCCTACCGCGCCCGTGGGACCAACAGTGGGCCCTGCGGATGCAGCAGGTGCTCGCATTGGAAACAGACTTGCTCGAATATGGAGATTTGTTTGAGGGCTCTCATGTAGTGGAGACTAAAGTGCAGGCGTTGATCGCTGGCGCGAGAGAAGAGATGGCACGCGTGGAGTCACAAGGCGGCATGGTGGCATGCATTGAGACAGGTTATGTAAAGAGCGAACTGGTGCAAAGCCACACCCGTCGCATGCGCAATATCGAAAGTGGCGAGCTGCAAATCATAGGCGTCAATTGCTTCCAAGAGACGGCTGAATCGCCGCTCACGGCTGGCAACGAATCTGGCATCATGAAAGTGGACAAAAAGGCAGAGGAGGAACAGATTGCTTCGCTGCGATCTTTTCGTTCGAATCGCGAGCATAGCAAAGTAGAGCAGGCGTTGGAGCTGCTGCGAGCAGCAGCCACTGATGGCAGCAATATCATGCCGCCGTCAATAGAGTGCGCCCGCGCGGGTGTAACTACGGGCGAATGGAGCGAAGTCTTACGTGAGGTGTTTGGTGAATATCGCGCACCCACAGGCATTGATATTGCGCCGTTAAGCGAGAGCGCCTCTGAGGCCCTCATTTTAGTGCGTGAGCGTGTGCACAAAACGGGTAAAGAGCTAGGGCGCCCCCTACGGTTATTGATTGGCAAACCAGGACTTGATGGGCACAGCAATGGCGCAGAACAGATCGCGGTGAAGGCACGCGACGCGGGGTTTGAAATTGTTTACGAGGGTATTCGTCTCACGCCGTCACAAATCGCGCGTGCTGCGCAGGAAGAAGGTGTGCATTTGATCGGGCTCTCCATTCTATCCGGAAGCCATATGGAATTAATCGATGATATTTTTATCGAGCTCAAGAAAATTGGCGCAACGGATATTCCTGTCGTCATCGGTGGCATCATTCCCGAAGAAGACGCAAAACATCTATTGCAAAACGGGCTAAAAGCCGTCTTTACGCCGAAGGACATGGATATGAACAGTATCATGGATGCCATGGTGACCATTATTCGTAAGGCTCATGGCCTGGAACTCTCGGCCTGAGTGCCCGCATGCAGCAATCTGATTATAAAACCTCTGTGAATCTCGCCGCTGCTGTTAGCAAGGGTGATAGACCAGCATTGGCGGCAGCCTTAAACTTACTGGATGACCAGCGAGCATCCGCCCGCAGTAAAGCAGCAGAGTTGCTCGCCCAACTGCAGCTCAACCAAGAGTTTCCAGATAAACATCTTATTGGCATCACAGGTCCACCGGGTGCAGGAAAATCGACGTTGTGTGCAGCCCTGATTTCAGTGTGGCGAAAGCGGGGCTTACGCGTTGGTGTGCTGGCAGTTGATCCTTCGAGCCCAATCAGCGGCGGCGCATTGCTTGGCGACAGACTGCGAATGCAAACGAGCTACGAAGATGACGGTGTCTTCGTTCGTTCGTTATCCAGCCGGGGCCAGTTCGGCGGTCTAAGTGCTGAGGTCTGGCCCATGAGCGTCGTCATGCTGGCAGGTTTTGATATTGTGCTGATTGAGACAGTAGGCGTTGGCCAGCGGGAGGCGGATATCGCCCGTCTGTGCGATACCACCTGCTATGTAGCCCAGCCGGGCTCTGGTGACAGCGTACAGTTTTTGAAAGCTGGTATTCTGGAAGTACCGCATATTCTGGTGGTTAACAAGGAAGATATGGGGAATGTTGCTCGTCGTACGCTGGCAGAGTTGAAAGCGGCACTTAACCGAGAACATCCTGATGGCGACTGGGAAGTACCGGTGTTAGCCACCAGTGCCACCAAGCATGCGGGAATTGAAACACTAGCAGACGTTATCCATCAGCACCATAATGCGCTTAAAGCACAACAAAAGTTGGTGTCGCGGCGCCGTCGCTATCAGAGCTATTGGATACACAAGCGCTTACAGGAAGAGTTCGGTAGCTTTGGCATTGAGCAGCTCGGCGGCGAACAGCTGTTGTTAACGCAGCTCGAAGAAAATGAGCTGGACCTATTGCAGCACTACGAGTCACTTCGAGCTCGCTTGAACAAGGTTTAATTCGGTACTGAATATTAAATAACCCCATTGGAGTTAACCATGCGTAGTCCCCGTGATTTTTTTCGTCCTTTAGCACTCGGCGCACCGTTGCCACTGCGAGACATACCTGTTCGGCCCTCGCGCATGATTCATTTCTTTGACCCCAGTAATCCGCGCATGGTGGAGAAGGCCCCGGGCATCGCAAAAAAAGTTGATATTCTCCTGGGCAACCTTGAGGACGCGATCGCAATTGAAAACAAAGAAGCAGCACGCGATGGCTTTATCAACATAGCACGTGACAATGACTTTGGTGATACCCAACTGTGGACGCGTATCAATAGCCTCGATAGCCCGTGGTTCCTCGACGACATCACCCGCATCGTGACGGAGGTGGGCGACAAAGTCGACGTTATCATGCTGCCAAAAATCCAGGGTGCGTGGGATATCCACTTTGCTGATCAATTGCTCGCACAGCTCGAAGCGAAGGCTGGGCTGAAAAAACCTATTCAACTCCACTGCTTGCTGGAAACCGCCCTCGGTGTAGCGAACGTTGAAGAAATCGCTAATGCCAGCCCACGCATTCAGGGCATGAGCCTAGGGCCTGCCGACCTGGCTGCGTCGCGGCGCATGAAAACGACCCGAATAGGTGGGGGTCACCCCGGCTATCTGGTACGTGATGATCCCGATCCAGACAACCCACAAGCCGCTCGTGGCGCCCACCAGCAAGATTTGTGGCATTACACTCTGGGTCGCATGGTGGACGCTTGCGTCAGCGTGGGCGCTCTGCCCTTTTACGGCCCCTTCGGTGCCATCGACGATCCACTGGCCTGTGAGGACCAGTTCCGCAACGCCTTTCTCATGGGATGCGTTGGCGCTTGGTCTCTGCATCCCAACCAGATAGAGATCGCAAGGAACGTGTTCAGTCCACCTGCTGATGAGGTCGCCTGGGCAAGACGGGTACTGGAAGCATTGCCCGATGGAAGTGGCGCAGTGATGGTGGACGGCAAGATGCAGGACGATGCGTCCTGGAAGCAGTGCAAAGTGATGGTTGATCTAGCGCGCTTGATCGCAGAGAAGGATCCGGACCTTAAGAAGTCGTACGGCTTTTAATTATTTGCCGTGATGAGCCCCAAAAAGCTTGAGGGCTGCGCTGCACATGCCGATTGATTAGCCCTGAAAACAGGGGTGTTGCACGGAGCACTAGATACCGCTAAAACTGCTCCATAAGTTGGCGGACAGCGGCAAACGCCGTGATTTCTTGGCGCTGCACTGCCTGTTCAAGTGCCGGGAGCAGCGCCTTAACCTTCACGTTGCGAGACAGCTTCATTAGCAACATTTCGTTCAGCAGCTGATGCATCCAGTCTAAGTTTTGTTGAATCCGCTTGCTGGAAAATGCCTCGAGCTCCAAAGACTCGAAATAATAATCTACAATCATCTCCCACACGGTGTCGATGTTGGTAGGCGTCAACGCGGAACAAGTGAGCACTCTGGGTGTCCAGAAACTGTTATGGCGCAGTAAGCTCATGGCACTGGCGTATTGACGCTGCGTCATCGTCGCCAAGGTTTCACTGGGCCCATCCGCTTTATTGATGACAAGCGCGTCTGCCAGCTCCATTATGCCTTTTTTGATACCCTGCAGCTCATCGCCGCCACCGGGCAGCATCAGCACCATAAAGAAATCGACCATTGCGGAAACCTGATACTCGGACTGCCCTACACCAACGGTCTCAACTAAAATGACATCGTAGCCAGCAGCTTCACACAGCAGCATGGTTTCCCGAGTTTTTTGCGCAACGCCGCCCAGTGCGCCGGACGCAGGTGTGGGCCGAATGAAGGCTTCCTCCCTCCTTGACAAGTCTTCCATACGCGTTTTATCGCCGAGGATAGATCCTCCCGCGATAGGTGAACTTGGGTCAACTGCGAGCACGGCAACGCGCTTACCCTGCCCTATCAGATGCAGGCCAAAGGCTTCAATAAAAGTAGATTTCCCCACGCCAGGTACACCGGTAATCCCGATGCGAATACTTTTGCCACTGTGTGGCAGTACGTGCTCTAGGATGGCTTGAGCCTCCTCCCGATGCGGGTCGAGCGTGCTCTCCACCAGGGTTATCGCCTTAGCCAAAGCACGGCGGTTACCGTTTAGGAGGTCCTGTAGATTAAATGTCGTCATCAGCTGTATGGGTACATTCTTATTGTCGCGTTGGTGTCCTGTTGCTGCCAGTATAGCGGGAATTAGCGCTATTCCCCCCATATTTATCACAGCGCAACGCGGAAAACCTCTGGGCGCGCAGCGGCGCTTAACTGGACAGCAAGAGAATGTCAGTCTTCCTAGGGATATCTTCTACCGTCTTTTCGCTATTTGACATGCTCATACCGAGACACCTCTACGTCACTTTAAGCGTAGCAAGTGAGTTTTTATAGAATCAAGCAAATAAGCGCCATTGTGGCTTATGCCGCGCGGTGGATGACAGTTACTGTAGGTTAAGAGTCAT
>JAPKBI010000010.1 GCA_028823475.1 Halioglobus sp.
AGTCGCATCTGTTGGACATGGGCTGCGGCAGAGGAAGGATCGCGCATTACATTGCTTCAATGACGGGCGGCCAGGTGTCTGGCTATAACATCGATCCGGATCAAGTCGAAAATGCAATTGACTGGGCTACAGAAACCAAGATGAGCGAACGCCTTCATTACAAAGTGGGTAATCACCACGACCCACTCGAGTATGAGTCAGAGTCTTTTGATGGTTGTTATTCTGTCCAAGCCGTTTGGCCCTTTTTTAAAAAGGAAGAATTAGGCGACCATGCTAGAGAAATGTTCCGTGTATTGAAGCCCGGTACGCGCTATTCATGTTCTGAGTATTTGTTATCTCCCTACTTCGATTGGAACAATGAAGAACATGCGAGTCTGCATAGATCTTATCTGCCGACGTTGGCGGCAACCCAGTCGATGTATCCGGCGGATGTGTGCGTAGCGCTAGAAAACGCGGGTTTCAACATTATTCTTTCCGCGCCGTCAAAAAGCGAAGCGTGGCCCATTTGCGAGCAAAAACGTGACTTGATCCTTGTTGCACGAAAAATTGTCAGGTTCCTTGAAAGGATTCGGATAATGCCGCCATGGGTAGAAGAATCACTTGATCTTCTTCAAACCGGTGGAGAATCATGGACTATGGCGGAGAAAGCAAAAATAGCAGATTTAAACTGGAGAATCGTCGCGGAAAAACCGGCTGCGTAGACCGGCAAAATAGCCATTACAGCAATGATTTGTTGGCCGACTTCAGTGATTCGCTGTTCCCGATTAAAGTCAATTTCTGCGTTGATCAATACGTCGCTGGCAATTCGAAATCGTGGATTCCATGCCCGTAAATCTGTACTCCTTGTGTCTGAGGCATTATGAACGTTCTTGTTACCGGCGGTACGGGTTTTGTTGGGTCGCATACCGTGAAAGCCCTGAAGCAGGCCGGACATTACGTTCGTGTGCTGGCTCGCTCAGCGGACAAAGCAGAGAGTGTGTTTAGGGCCATAGGTGTCGTAGTCGATGAGATCCTAGTCGGTGACGTGACTGATCCGATCGCGGTCGGCCGTGCGCTTAAAGGGTGTGACGCGGTCATTCATTCTGCGGCGATGGTTTCTACCGCAGACAAACATGCAGAAGAAATGCGTGAGATAAATGTTGCTGGCACTAAGCTCGTCATCGATGGAAGCCTTGCCGCGGGGATCAAAAAGATTATCTATGTGTCCAGCGTCAGTGCGCTATTTAGGGCAGGCGACACGGTGATGAATGAAGATACACCTGTAAGTGTCGCGGGAGGACCCTACGCTCGCACCAAAATCGAGTGCGAACACTATGTGCGCGAATTACAATCACGGGGCGCGCCCGTAATCAGCACGTACCCCGCCGGCGTGGTCGGTGCGCATGACCCCGGCCTATCCGAACCGCATTTCGGCATCAAGCTGTTTGTTGGCGTTATCACTTTTACAAGTAGCACCGGCGTACAGTTAGTGAATGTGCGAGATATTGCGAATGCGCACGTATCCATTCTTGAGCGTATCGACGGGCCCGATCGTTTTGTACTGGGTGGGCACTATTATAGCTGGACAGAACTGCTCGAGATTGTTAGCAGGCTAACGGGCAGAAAACTATACGCAGTGCATATCCCGGGGAAGATACTGAGGCTCTTGGGGCGTTGTGCTGATGTTGTGATTAAGATAACAGGTAAGGAATTCCCTTTCACTGGGGAAGGTATGACGTATGCCTCTCAATGGGTCTATGCCGACAGCGAAAAGATTGAAATTGAACTAGAGCTGCAATTTTCCGACCGAGAGCACACATTGTCAGAAGTAATTCGTTGGCTTTATGACAGTGGCCATTTGTCGCGACGGAAGGCGGGGAAGCTAGCGCTTCAGTAAACCTTATGCCCCGTTGGTATATCTCTCACACACGTCCCATACGTTTGGGCTCACGAGCGCGCCGGACTCGCTAAGGCTTTACCAATCCTTAAAATCTGGGAGCAGACCTGACAGTTCAGCATCTGATAGATTACGCCAGACACCGGGCTTCAGGGTGCCCAGTTTCACGTTGACAATTCGAGTGCGTCTCAACTGCACGACTTTATAGCCAAGTACCTCAGCCATAAGACGAATCTGCCGGTTCAGGCCCTGTGTCAGCACTATCCTAAAGCCATATTTCGCTAGTTTCGATACTTTGCAAGGAAGAGTCACCTGTCTGTGGATACGGACTCCGCGCGCCATAGCGCGCAAAAAAGCGTCGTTAACAGGCTTATTGACGCCAACAAGATATTCTTTTTCATGATTATTCTCGGACCGTAAAATCTGATTGACGATATTGCCATTACTCGTCATCAGGATCAGACCTTCTGAATTCTTGTCGAGACGTCCGATAGGGAATATACGCTCTTTATGGTCCACGAAATTTATTATATTTCCGGCTATCGCTTCATCAGTCGTGCAGGTGATTCCAGCCGGTTTGTTAAGCACAATATATATATGCTTACGCTTATTTTTTGTTGTTGGCTTCAGTTTGACAACATTGCCATCGACCAGCACGGTCATGCCCTCTAGCCATTTCGCACCGGTAACTGCAATTTCGCCATTTAAGGTAACGCGTTGCTGGATAATAAGTTCGTCGGCTTCACGCCGCGAGCACAAGCCAGACTCACTGATGAATTTGTTTAATCGCATTACATTAAAACCCTGTGTATCCGAACAATGGTGTTAGGTGAAGTGTGTTGCTTGCTTTTTTAGAGCGACACTGAGTGTGATGCTGCGGGATACGTCACAAAAGTATCAACCAGTAACAAAGCGAACTCCGTAGGGTTAGGCCGGGCGGCCTTTAGTAATCCGCGCTCCCGGAGAGCAGTCTCGAGGGTGCTGAGAATCCCCTTTGTTGATAGAGTGTCAACTCCCGCCCTCCACAACGCCTCTGCCTCGTTATCAGCAAAGCAATAGGCCTTCCAGGAGATCGAATATCGTATCTCCGACCAGCTAAAGGTGCCAATGACCTCTTTCGACTCGCGCAATTCCCAGTTATGTTCGCCACAGAAGTGTAGACGGGTTTTCTGTCCGATTAGGGGTAGATCCGGTAATCCTCCCGCCACTCGTTCAACGCCATGAAACGTCACATCAGTGTCAATCAGAATCGCTGAGTTATGCTGCGCAGAAATTACCGATCTGGGGCCACTGGCTCCTTCTGGATAAAAAGTAAATGCGCCGCCTTGAGCAGAACCGAACCACGATACACAGGTGACAATAGGAATTCGCCATTTTTCAAATAGCCCAGAATGCAACATCACCACCAACAGCCACTGCGGTACAACTTTTCGATTGGCGCCTCGGAACTCCGGCACATCCGTATGTATGGCCAGTTCCTGGCCGGGTACAAGTAGGTTCGCATAGACTATAGCCGGCACAACGTTGGAACATCCCGAGATTTTTTTTGCCGTTCTAGAAAGTTCAAGATGCGCTAGAAAAGGTTCAATGCCCGCAGCTTTAATGTCATTGCCATAGGCGTATGTCTCTCGGAAATAGTTACTTCGACTGGCTGCGACTTCGGGAGAATCACTGTTGCCTGCACCATCTAGGCCTTGGTTAAAGTAGTTGATTCCCACGTCAAAACGTTGTGGTAGCTCCTCGCCAAGGGTGGCGCTGGTCGCTTCATCAGCGTAGGTGCCAAAACTGCCAAAGGATTGCGCGATGGACAACATATCTTCTGCATCAGTAGCGGACAGGAATGGATCCATATGCAAGTAATGTGATGGCATCTTCAGTTATCGTGTGGACTAGGGTCAATGCAGTGTTATACACGATCGGAGTCAAATGTGCGAAGCAGTGTCGGATATTTCTCGCTCGGCTGCTTCCGTTATGATGTAGACATAGTTTTTCGTGCAAAACCACAAAAGCTCTTGTTCAGACTGTCAGGCATCAAACGAATTAACCGCGATAATAATTGGGCATCAGCGCCTACTAATATCTGGCGCTTGTTTGTCTTTACACCATTAACCAGTGCGGTTGCCACTTTGTCCGCTGATGAAGAACCATATTTTTCAAACATGGCCGGAATCATGTTGCCACCTGCTGAGGCATGCCAGTCACCGTTGTTCACCAGATTAGTGTCAACCGACCCAGGAACTAATACCGACACTCCGACACCCTGATGAGCCACTTCAGCGCGCAGACTATTTGAAAAGGCCACCATCGCTGCCTTAGTCATGCAATACGGCCCCACAAACGGTAAATGCGCCAGTCCGAACAACGAAGCGGTGGTGACAATGTGGCCTGACTTGCGGGCCAACATATGAGGTAGGAAGAAATGCACGCCGTGAAAAGGCCCATGCACGTTTACCTTAGTAATGTTGTGCCATTGTTCTAGGCTATAGTCTTGTATTGCGCCCCCAGCCATAAAGCCTGCGTTGTTCACCAATACATCTACGCCTCCCTTCCACGCAATGGCCTTTTCGGAAAACTCTCGGTAGAGGACCGGGTCTGAAACATCCAACCTGAAGGCAATAGCATTGGCCCCCAACGCCTTTATCTCCTGCTCGATATCACTTGCTGAGTTTAGGTCTGCGACAATGATGTTGGCGCCTTCGCGAGCAAACGCTAGGGCCGCTGCTCGGCCTATGCCGCTTGCAGCGCCGGTGATCACGACAGTTTTATTGTTGAGAGTTTTCATTAGCAGTGACTTCTTTTTGTAACCACATATGGGCTGTAGGCCGCGTGGTTCTTGTTTGGCGAGGCCGCAAGGCTACTTTGTTTCCCGGTTACATTCGAGCCAGCCGATGCTTTGACTGCCATCATCAAAGGTACACCGAATGAGTGAACGCCTATACTCACTCCGATGTGGGGTCGAAAACGTATGCGTAATATCAATTTCAGCACCTGAAATGGTTTCAATAGACCCTAGAATTTTACGTCCACTTTCACACAGGAGACTAAAGGTTCCACTAACAGCCTGTGTCGCATTGGTGCTGTCAAAGTGAAGTATAAGTTCTGTCTCCGCTAGCTGCTCCATCGCTTCACCGTGGCCATGATAGTAACCCATGGTTATCAGTGGCCATTCGGGTATCTGTACTTGTGTGGCGAGTAAGCTAAAACGTTCGTTATTGACCACGAAGAATTGCCATCCCATATCCCAGGGTCGCGGCCCCCAAGAGTGATCGCGCTCTCCTCGCACTGTTAGCTCAGTTTTTTCGCCATCGACAATCATCCAGCCCTGCGACTGAGTCGGCTGTTCATAGCGGTCAGTGCTGAAGTTATCCGCACTGTGGCTGTCGACCGCGCCGCTACCTCGAGAATAGGGAGGGCCAATAGCGCTAATCGTTAGCTCTAACTCAACCGGTTTGATCATGCCCTGCCTTTGGCCGCAAAGTACTCGTGCAAATCCGCTTACACTGAGTTGACCAGTGCGCAGTGGTTGGTGTGGCTGGTATTTGAAGGCGAGCCCCCAGCCGTCATAAGAGAAGGCATTCTTGACTGCCCCTGAGTTATCTTCACCGCCGAGTTGCAACGCTGAAAATGGCAGGCGGTATTCTTCTATCACCAGCCATTCGGAGCCATTGTAGAGGTATAGCCAGAATAGAATGCGTTGTTGGACGGGATGCCAGCCGACGCGGCAGTGGCCAGCATTACTGCCTGAGGCATCGTACCAATCGAAAAAATAGGATTCGTTCCAGTCGGGATGATCGTCACTAAACGGGTGGTGAAACTCATCGTCTAACTCGATACCGAACTGTGTCACATCAAACTCTGAACTCATGTTTGCTTCCCTGTTGTTTGCTTAGCGATACTACCCAACGGCTGGATCTTAATGATGCACTTGAATTCCTTAGACAGATACCCTAACGAGGGCCTGTTAAGTGTGGCCGTATAACATGTTGCGCTGTGCCTCGAAATTACACGCGCTTGAATCGTAGCGAGGGCAAAGGGCTATGATTTTTGGCCCTACTATTGCTAGGCTAACAAAAATTGGCCATAAGGATAACAAATATGGACACGCTTATAGACTGGCTGCCCCGCGTCGGGGCACTGTTCACTGTGGTTTTGGGTCTAATCGGCTTTTTCAAGCCACGATTGATCACTGACGCTCAGCATATCGAGCTAGGCAGCCCGATGGCTCTATCGGAGGCTAGAGTAGTCTTCGGGGGACTGCATTTGGGCGGTGGCATAATGGCGCTGGCCCTCAATGAACCTCTGGTGTACATGACACTCGGGGTCGCTTGGGCGTTCGCGCTGTTGGCGCGTTTCTATTCGATGATGGTCGATAAGACTAGCTTAAAGCAGTCGCTGCCAGGGATTGTTGTCGATGGGGTGATGGCCGCGCTATTCTTAAGCGGAATGCTCCTTTAATGTTTTTTTGCATGTGCGATCTTCTCACTGATCTGGGTGCTAATCAGTTTTACCTCCGCAGGGCGGTAGGGTCTGCCGTCGGCATATAGTAGGTCATGGTGCCACGGATCAGGTTCGTCCGAGAATAGGCTGTCCCAGACACGTATAGCCCCTACCCAAGAACGCCAAGGATAAATGGTTTGTGTTTTCCCGGACACGAAGCCCCAATGAATAGCGCCGACATCCTGCTCCGCGAATAGTGGCAAGAGGGTTTCGAACGTGCTGTCGTGTCCTCTTGCCATGTATTCAGTACAAATCATGGGTCGATCAAGAACGGCCAGCGAAGCCATGGCGGTAGATGTTTCGGCGGCGTCTAAATAAGAGTGGAACGTCACTATGTCAGAGTGTTGCAGCATAAAGTCAAACAGAGCAGCACCGGGGTCATCCTTCTCCTCTCCAAGCCAGCGCCCATCTTTCACTCGCCAGACCCCGGATGTTAGCGGCTGGATGGGCTTTTCACTGCGCGCCCACGCGAAAACTTTCTCTAGCAAGATCAGCGAATACTTGGGTTTATCATCCAATTCCACATTCCCATAAGGAATGGCATTGAGATTCCCGGGCTCGTTGTATAAGTCCCATACGGCGACACGCTCATCGTCTCCGTATCGCGATAAAATACCGCGCACATAGGGTTCTAGTTCGCCGTGCCGATGAATATCCCCGAGGATTGCCGCGCCTGGTGACTGAACCCAGCCCGAGTTGTGCACGCCCGGCGTCGGCTCGGGTTGCTTGCCAGGTTGGGGAATCGGATTCCATACATCATCAAACAATACAAACATAACATCAATACCATGTTTGTCAGCGATGCTTAGGAACAGATCAATCCGTTGGGAAAAGGCTGTGGCATCCTGCTGCCAGGGTAGATGGTGCAGAAAGACACGCACCATGTTGAAACCAATCCGAGCTGCCCAGCCGAGCTCTTGGTCGATAATCACAGGGTCGAAGGTTTCTTCTTGCCACATTTCAAGCTGATTGATGGCGTAGCGCGGCGCGTAATTGAAGCCAACAGGCCAGGGTAATTGGTCGTACCAGATCGAGGCACGGGTGACAGACCATTGCTCGTTTTGAGCCTGTCCTGCTGTCTGTGCATTAACGGTGCTTGCCAGTATTAGCATTAAAATCGCCAGCATGCCGATTCGAGGCGCGATCCCACAAGATTTCTGTGCCTTAAGGCTTATTGAGGGTAGCTGTTTGCCGACTAATTTGGTCATTATCGCGAGCACTCCCGGAAAAATATTATCCTTAGTATGCGCCCAGATTAGCACAGGCCTGTAGTGCGGGATAAATATTATCTCTGATGCTTGCGGCCCTTCATCCTCTAGCCGATGACAGAGCAGGCTATTTTGAGTGTGCTATCAGATGCGTGGTTCAATTGAATGCCAACCTAACTCTTAAGGGGTTGTGATCGGAACTGGTGACAGGAATGACCTGCGCCGATTGTGCCTCCAGACCGCGAATATAAATATGATCCAATGCACGACCAAATACTTTGGTGCGCAGATCCGGGCTAAAGGCGATGGCATTGAGGCCAAACTTGCTAGTAAAGTCATCCACCACCGTTTGTCGCTGCCCGCTCCAGGTATTAAGATCACCCGCGAGTATCATCGGTCCCTGATGGTGTTCCAGCAACTCGCTCAGCGCTCGCAACTGCTGTCTTAGGTCCTGCAGCCCCAGTGCGAAATTTACCGCATGTAGATTGATGGTTAGCAGTCGGTCTTCGCGCCCGGCGAGGGGGTACTCGGTGACGCTGGTGGCCTTGGGCGTGCCTAGCCAAGGTTCCCAACTGGTGAGGCTACATTCCCCACTAGGGGAGGTAGTGCTGAGGGTCATCACGCCTGTCTGCTGCGTAGAGTCGGCATATCCGGCGGCGAAGGTCTGATAGAGGGGACTGTTGATCGCCTCCGAAAGACCGGCCTGAACAGACGCTTCCTGAATAAAAGCCAAATTGACTTCGCCAGCGAGCGCGGCCAGATCATTTGCCCATCCGTCGTTGCTCGCCTTCTGGATGTTCCAGCTAAGGATTTCTAGGTCACCGGAGAACGCTTCCCCTTGCGCGATTTGGGCTTTCCCTAGAGCCTCGGAACAATGCTGACTCACCTTACCCAAACTGGCAGAACTCGCAAAAATAAGCCAGCAAAAAAAGGCCAGAGGAAACACTGGGTAGCGGGGTGTGCGGGTGGCGAATCGAGATCTCATGGCGATCAATCAATAGTCAGATGCCACATGGATTTGTGGCATCAAGGCTTACAGTGGTTACGACAATTTACCTCAGTGTTAGTTCCTCCCTTACGCTACCGCTGCATGTTAGAAGCTATACCTCGCCTGAACGCCAGCATAGCGCTGCGCGCTGCGGGGCAGGACTTGTCCGATTGTTAGCCCGGGCGCAAACAGCTGAGTCAAATTGATTTTATTGCCCGCGTAGGCTTCGTCGAATAGATTGTTTGCAAAGAATGTGATGCGATAGCGGCCTTTCTTGTCATTCAGCCCGAACCGCAGATTGGTTAGGCCGTAGCTACCCTGCGTGAGACTGGGATCCTGATTGATGTTGAAGATGACGTCGTCCTGCCAAGTGTAGATGATGTTAGCAAATGCATTGAAGGGCAGAGAGTCGAGAGGCACGGTGTAGTCCAGCATTGCTGTGTACTTCCATTCAGGTGCAACAGGAAGTTTGCCGTTATCAACATTTTGCAGCCCTAGTACGCATCCCTCTGCAACTGTTTGTCCAGACCAGCAGGCGGCACCGTCGTAATCATTGGCACTAGCGTCGATGTAGGATGCGTTCATTGTCAGTGCGATGTTTTCACTGAGTAGGATGAGGGAATCCAGCTCGATGCCCTGAGTAACTAGCTCGCCCACATTGTCGAGTTCGAAAACAACGACGCCATCGATGAGGTCAGTGCGTTGGACCTGAAAGTCCTCATAGGTGGTGTAAAACACATCCGCGTTTAGCTGCAAACGCTTGTCCCAAAGGATACTTTTTACCCCGATTTCGTAAGAGTTAGAGCTTTCAGAGTCGATGGGATTGTTCGCCGCGTATTCGCTAAACCTTCCTCCACCGATATCGAATGCCTGGCCTTTGTAGCCGCGAGCATAGCTGGCATAGGTCATGATTTCGTCGCGGAAAAAATGTTGTAACGAGACTCTGCCCACGATGGGGGAGTCACTGTCATTGCCCGATACCTTTTCGGGTACTGAATCCAGATAGCTTATGAGATCAGCGGAAATTTCCTCATTTAGCCAGCGCAGGCCACCCGTGATACTGGTGGTGGTGGTAAAATGCCAAGTGAGTTGACCAAAGACGCTGAGGCTTTCCGTCTTGGCCGTGGTGTCGTTGTCCGCCAGAGCGAGGCTTAGGTTGCGAAAAAAATACTCTGTGGTCTTGGCATTCGCGTAGTAGAGGCCGACTAGATACTCATACTTTTCATACGAAGGTGATAGCAGTCTGAACTCCTGAGAGTAGAAGTTGGTGCTGATTTCACCGCTGGAATACCAGCCTCCTTGCTCCTGACCTGCGCTAAAGAATCCCAACACGTCTAAGTCACTGAAGTCGACGTCCTCTTGGATGTCATAGTTCCAGTTATCGAGTGCGGAAATTGAAACTAGTTCGAATTCGCCTACTGCGGCATGTAATCGAACGCTTCCACCGGTCGACTCAGACTCGCTGTAGGGACCATCCTCCCCACGGAAATCGAAATTGTCCTTCCCTGGGTTTATGTCGTCCGCCGGATAGCCTATGGGCAGACCCAAAATCGAGTTGCCCACAGGCATACTTTCCCATGTCAGGGCGCAGCATTTTGATTTGTCTTTCATAGAGTAGGCGGAGAATTTCACCGTGATAGCATCGGTTATGTCCCAATCAAGTTTACCTCTGAGATTTTTGATCCGAGCACCGTTCTTGTCATCGACGTTAGGCGTGAGATTGTCTATGTAACCGTCCCGGTCATTCCATCTCCCTGTCAATCTGTAGCGCAAACTATCGATTATGGGGCCTGACACCGAGCCCACGACGCCGGTCTCGCCATCATCGGTTGCGGTCCCCTCAATGGCCCCCTCAAATATATCAGAAGGTGACTTCGTGGTGATGCTGATGACTCCGGCCGAAGCATTTTTTCCAAACAGGGTACTCTGCGGGCCACGCAGCACCTCAATTCTCTCGATATCGACAAGGCTACCAAGCGTCTGTCCGGGCTGAATGGCAGCAACGTCGTCTACCAACAGCGCAACGCCCTGTTCCACTCCGATCCCATACACATTTGTTCCGACACCGCGGATGCTAAAGGAGCTAGTCTGCTTATGATTCGCCTCATTAACCGTCAGCGACGGAGCGAGTCGGACAACGTCCTGAGTCGTCTGGATGCCTGCCTGCTCGATGGTGTCGGCGTCGATCGCGGTCAGGGCAATGGGTACATCCTGGGCGTTCTGCTCCCGTTTTTGGGCAGTAACCATTACCTCCTCGATCATGGGTTGCTGCGCCTGAGCGCAGAGGCTAAAGGTGCTCATAAGCGCTGTAATAGCGATAAATACTGTATTGCGTTGCGTGTTGGGGAATGCCATTTTCTCTGCCTTTCGGTTTGGTTTTATCGGTAAGTGTTCAGCGCTGACCCCTGCTGATCAGCGCCTTCAAAGCGGGCCCATACTGGCCGTTCATCAGTTGGATACACAGTGTTAAAAGCCACGATGGGAACTTGCCACCGGACAACATCACCAAGTTTCTCAGCGGCATTTCACCCAGCATGGCGGCCAGTATTCGGTCCAGCTTTTCATCGACTTCATCTGGCACCATTTTTTTTATGGAGCGCAGCACCAGCTGATGTAATTGTTTACCGATGAAGGTGCCGCGAATTTCGTCAAGAGTCGAATTGGGGTGATAAGGAAAGGTTGGGGCGGTCATCGGGATCGGGTGACCCAGCAGAGCGGTAAACGCGGCTGTATCAAAAGCACGCTTTGTCGGCTCGAAATACGCCTGCAGGGCTGGATTTGGTGTTTTTGCCGCAGCACCTGACAGCACCTTCAAGCTGCAAGATAGGCGAAGGTCGGCACTGGATGCGCCGACTTCGATGCGGTATTCGCCGCCCTCGACTATCCAGTCGTGGACATCCTTGTCCCAGTAGGCAAAGCCCCTGCGACCGAGCTCAAAGATCACTGTGCGAGTTTGGCTCGGCTCCAGCCAGACTTTGACGAAGCCCCGCAGTTCGCGCCGAGGTCGATAAACGCCGTGAGTGTCGGCACCGATATAGAGCTGGGCTATTTCATAGCCTGCCACTGCACCGGTATTTTGAATTTCGCATTCTACCGTCAACCCACCCCATTCCGTCAGCTGGTCGCTGTTCATTGGTTCGAGCGGTAGATCGGTCCCAGCGACACGTAACCGATGATAGTTAAAAGTGGTGTAGGACAAACCGTGGCCGAAGGGAAATGCCACGGGCGTTTCGCTGGTGTCAAAATAGCGATAACCGACCCATAGCCCCTCCCGGTACTGAACCTGCCGTGGCTCTCCGGGGAACCATTCATGGCAGGCTGCATCTTCAAGCTTGACGGGAAAGGTTTCTGCCAGCTTGCCTGAAGGATTGACCTCGCCAAATAGCACTCTAGCGGCAGCGGAGCCGCCTGCTTGGCCCCCGAGGTAAGTTTCTAGCAGTGCCCCAACCTGATCGAGAAAGGGCAGTTCGACCGGCGCGCCGTTTTGTAAAACCACCACAAGGCGTTCGGTAACCCGCAGCACGGCTTCTATAAGCTTCAGTTGGGCAGCGGGCAGCTGCATATGCTTTCGGTCGAAGCCCTCGGACTCATAGCTGTCCGGCAGTCCAGCAAATAATACGACTGTTCCGGCGTCCCGCGCGATGTTCAAGGCATCCTCAATGAGCTGCTGATCAATGTCATCGTGCGTCAGGCTGTAACCCGGGGCGAAGGGTGGCGGGTTATCTGTGGCGAGCAGGTGGTGAATTTCGTCCAGCGGGATATCAAGCTGGGTGGGATTGATTTGCGAACTGCCGCTGCCCTGAAAACGTGGCGTTGCTGCAAGTGCGCCGATAATTGCTACGTTCTCGTATTTGGAAAGTGGCAACAGGCCTGCCGCGTTTTTGAGTAATACGCAGGATTCCTCGGCCGCTTGTCGAGCGATTAGATGATGGGCATCGCGATCGTAAGGGGTGCTCCGCTCGAGGGCAGGCTTAGATTTAAGAATCAGTTCGACGACTCGGATGGCAGCGGCATCCAACTGCGCTTCGCTCAGCTCACCGCACGCCAGTGCAGCCAGCACGGCGGGCGTATGAATCCCGCCATTGCCAGGCATTTCCAGCTCCAGTCCCGCGGCAATGCCCTTTACTCGGTCGTTACATGCCCCCCAATCACTGACGATTAGACCGGTGTGGCCCCACTCTTGTTTAAGGATGCGGGTGAGTAACAGGTGATTTTCAGCCAGGTAGGTGCCGTTAAGTAGGTTGTATGCGCACATCACAGTCCAGGGTTGTGCTTTTCTGACGGTGATCTCAAAGCCCGGCAGGTAGATCTCCCGCAGGGTACGCTCGTCGATAACGGCGTCGACAACCATGCGATGGCCTTCCTGATTATTTGCGGCATAGTGTTTGAGGCTTGCCCCTACGCCCTCACTTTGAACACCTTGAACCCAGGCAGCACCCATCTCCCCAGACAGGTAAGGGTCTTCTGAAAAGTACTCGAAATTTCGCCCGCACAGTGGGCTGCGTTTGATGTTAACGCCGGGGCCCAGCAGCACACTGACCTGCTCGGCCACGCAGGCCTGCCCAAGTGCCTCACCCACTGCCAGCAGTAGACCCCTGTCCCAACTGCTCGCCAGACCGACCGCCGTGGGGAAACAGATGGCCGGCACACTGTCACTGAGGCCAATGTGGTCGCTGTCCCCCTGCTGCTTTCGCAGGCCGTGGGGGCCGTCAGTCAGCCAGATAGAGGGGAGATTGAATCGCTCGACCCCCTGTAGTTCCCAGAATGTTCGGCCGGTGCAGAGGGACGCTTTGTCGACGTTGCTTAATTGCCGAACCATGTCGGTTGCGGTCTCCCTATGCACTCTATCGAGTAGCTCAGGTGTGGGGGAGTTCATCATGTTCGGTACCTCGTCACTGTGGCTCGGTTGGCTTCAAGCCGTCGATCAGGACGGTGATCAGGTTCGGCACGAGTTGATTGACCTCGTCGCTGGACAGTCCGATGAGGGCAGAGCGACGCAGTAGGATATGCCCCTGCAGTGCCTTCATCGAATACAGTGTTAAGGCCTCAAGCGCATTTTGATTGAAATCCTGGCGAATCGATCCATCCGCCATTCCCGCCGCCACAATCTCACCGACGCGGGACCACATGGACGTCGACACAGAGGTTCCTACACGGGATTGGAAGTCAGCGGGTATACGGCTGCCTGAAAAGTGGGCATCGAACTCGGCCATAAAAGAAAAGTCAGCTCGTAAATCCTCATTCAAAAACCCCCTCTTCAGAACTATTCGCAGCTTTTCGCGCCCACACAGTCCGACGTTTAAAGCAGGATCCGCCAGCAGCAGGTGGAAGTGACTCTCGATCCTGTTAAACACCACGCGTAGCACCGCATAGCCTATGTCGTTCTTGTCCTGAAAATAGCGATACAGGCTATTACGACTAATGCCGACAGCGATGGCTAATTCCTTCATCTGGGCATCGAAAAAGCCTTTTTCGATGAATAGGGTTTCTGCCGCGACGAGGATTTTCTGCCTAGTTTCCTCGGTCCGGTATACCATTCTTTGCGACATATGTTATACAACACGTGTTATATTTTCCCTGGTAGGCTACATCGTGGCGCAGCGCGTTACAATAATTTTTTGGCGAGCGCCGAATAATGGGTACCGACAAGTCACCTCAATACCGTCTCGATAGCATTCGTTACGCTGGTTTTTCTGCGATAGACGCAACGCTGGTGGCGCTCATCTTCAGCTGCTCCGCTGCCCATGTGGCCTTGGAGCGCGGGTGGAATAAGCGCACTTTCTATCCGGGCCTGTTAAGATTCTGCAACCTAGTGAGGATTTGCGCCTATGTCCAACGTACCGTCTTTTAACCATCGCAGCTCTGCCGATGACGTGTTGCGTGGCCAGAACCTTAGCGGTCAAGTTATTATTGTTACCGGGGCCAATACTGGTATCGGTTATGAAACTGCGCGCTCCTTGGCGGCTGCCGGAGCCACTGTTATCGCCACCTGCCGCAGCGACGAAAAAGCCGCGTCTACGCTTCAGCGGCTGCTGCAGGCACACCCCCAAAGTTCGGTAGAAGTCGCCGTAATGGATCTCGCTTCCATAGACAGTGTTAGTGATTTTTGTAAGCAGTTATCGCGACGAAAAATAGACACCATCATCTGTAACGCGGGCTTGGTAGCACCGGAGTATGGAGAGACCCGCGACGGTTTTGAGCAAACGGTAGGCGTATGCCATGTTGGTCACTTTTTACTGGTAAAAACACTATTGCCTGAATTATTAACGGCACCTGCACCCCGCGTGGTGATGGTATCCAGTGAGTCTCACCGCGCCCCACCACGCCTTAACTTTGCTGCACTGCCTTATCCTAAGGATAAGTTCAGCACGATGAAAGCCTATGGTCAGGCAAAGCTTTGTAATGCCTTAATGGCCGTTGAGTTGCATCGCCGCTTCGCGGATCAAGGCCTTACTGCGTGTTATCTGCACCCAGGCACTATGGTCACCACGGATATAGGCCGTGATTCAGCACTGGTCAGGTTCGCTATGCGACTGGTACGTCCTTTCACTAAAACGGCTAATCAAGGCGCTGCAACGTCTGTATTCTGTGCGACATGGGGAGAGAGCCATGAGCTTGGTGGACACTATTTCTCGCATTGCACCAAGGCAAAGCCCAGCGCAGAAACCGCGAACGAGGCGGCGGGTAGACGCCTGTGGGAGTTGTCTGAGCAATGGCTGAAAGAGCATCATACAGTCAGGCGAGGCTTGCCACCTTTTCTTGATTAAGCCAGCAAGAATGTACGCCAAAGGGCACGCGCTGGGGCAGATGCAGGCGCGCTATTTCTTGCATAGTGGCGGCATCAATAATCAGTAGTTCGGCACGGTCTGCCATCATCAGTAATTCCAACAGATAGCCGTCGTCTTCACCTGACGCGTTCACACGCGGCACGAACAACGCTTCACCGCCGTAAAACTCACCGTAATCGAAGTACGCAACCTCTCGCTCTTCGACCATATCGTACTTCAGCACGCCTCTGCCCATCATCCCTTCCTTTTCCTCGTCGAGTAGATAGGCGTAGCGATTCTGTTTCCCAATATAGGCGGTATTAAAGCTGGGACGCTCATAAAAGTGATCCAGTAACACGCGATCTTCGGTGACCTGACCGCTGTCGAGGTTCAAGCGCCATTTGTTGAATTTGGCATGCGGCTCATCAGGGTTGTGAATGGGCAGATTCGACGGGTAGCTGCGAAAGACGGGCGCGAACAATACGATATCGGTACCTCCGTCGTCACGGGCTTCCTCCCAACCGTTGACCACGTGCCAGAGGTGTCCGGGCTGCTCTGTCGTAAACCACCTGACAGGGTCGCCCGGTTGATGATCGCGCTTTATAACACCCCAGCGCATTTTGTAATCGGCGTCAAACACCATGGGGCTCTTCTCGGGCCCGAACATGTCTTTTGGATTGAATCTTAAGGACAGATCAGGGAACACCAAGTGATGCTCTGTCAGGTAATAGTCATGTAGAAAGGCTAATGCCGGTTTTTGTTGGTCGATGACGCTGTGTTGCGTCAACTCGCCCTGCCTCACCACAGAGTGATACAGGCGACCGCTGCTGAACTGTGTGCTAAAGCTGTACCAGTCTCCGGTCGCTGGATCAATTTTCGGGTGAGCGGTATAGGGGCTGTCCAGTTTGCCGTCAAAGGTGTCCCACTGACCTTCGCCATCCAGTATCAAATAGCCGTCTTCTAAACGTGTGTTGAGTGCGAAGGGGTATCCGGTCTCCTGCAAGCAATAAAGCTTGCCGTGATGGTACTGAACGGCAGTGGTGGACGATCCGCTCTCAAGCGCCTCCAACGCTGGCAACACACCAGACCGCTGTTTCAATGCAGCAACAGCCATCCTCGCCAGTCCTGCCTTGCCGCCGCCGGCTAAATCGCCAAAGTGCAGATACTGATCCTCGCCCATAGCATCCTCTATCTGATAGCGTGGGGTCTTGACGTACGTATTGGAGTAGCTGGCTTTGCCCGCTTTAATCTGGACTTGGTGCAACATACCGGCCCCATTAAACATATGGTAGCGGCCTTTGGTCTGCTCAAACTGCAGATTAGTGCCGTTACGCAGGTAGACGCCGTCTAAATCATCAGGGATCTTGCCGGACACCCGCAGAGGTACGTTGCCACAAAGGTTATGCACCGGCTTGAATCCCGGGGCGTTATAGGGGCTGTTATGGTTATAGGCGTCGACATCGAGCGCCTTATAGGCGCGATTATCTACCCACTGCAATAGCGAGCGGGGCGCCACTTTAAAGCAGACCAGAAACAGCAATGGCGGCGCAAGCAATAACATTGCGATAACGACTAACGCGATAGATAACATGGCAAATTGCCCTATTAGAGTTTGTTGTTATTAATGTCCCAACATACTACGGGCATGCTGGGTGAATGTCATTGCACACAAGATAGACATCGGGCGAGTCAGTTGGCGCCTGCGGTAACGATGATGAATTCGGTAACGTCGCTCACTAGGGCTTACTTAACGCGGTTCGCAAACAAACACCGGGATATTGCGGTCGGTCCGCTTTTGGTAGTCGTCATACTCGTGATAGTGCTCGACACAGACGGGCCAAACTTCAGCTTTTTCGGCGTCTTCGACCTGCCGCGCCCGAAGGTTCATCGTGTGGTTTTTATATTGCACGACAATATCAGGATTGGCGATTAAATTCTTGTACCAGACGGGCGATCGTGGCGCGCCTCCCTGCGAGGCGACGACGATCACGCCATCATTATAGGGCACGTACATTAATGGGATTGTGCGCGTCTTGCCGCTCTTTACACCCTCCATCGTAACTAGCATTACGGGGCGCCCGGTGAGTGTCCCCATAACACGACCGCCTGTCAGTTTGTAGACAAATACATTGAGGCGAGAAAACGGCTTAATCACACGTCGAAGGGTCCTAAACTCTTTTTCTGTCATCGCGTTCTCGGCCATGTCAGCTTCCATGTAGGAGTGAGACGATAGTATACTCTGATCGCGACAAAAAAATGATGAGCAAAATAACGTATAAAAACAGCTGTGGCCTTCTGCGTGTAACCTGCCACTGATGCGTCGATCGCGTCGCGTAAAAGACGCAGACTTTATGCGTCAGGTCACAGCGCGGTTGATACTTAAACCCAGAGCCGCATGAACTCTCGAGCAGTTCCCTAGGCATCTGATGAAGCAGGCTCCCATATGACCCCCAGAACAGCGATTATCAGGCGACCCATTGACCTACTGTTTTTAGCGTTCTTTTCAATTTCAATACTGTACGGATTTCTCTTTAGCCTGCCTGAGGGACTGGGCGTTCCCGTGTCAGCGGACAGCCCTTGGCCACCGCTGCGTGCGCTCCATGGCTGGGCCGTCGCCGAGGAGCCCGCGCATCTCAATCCCCCGCCGAACCTGATCGCGGCGACCTTGTTTGACGGTTTATTTCAGGCTCCCATACTGCTCTTTGTTGTTATTGGATTAATCCGGCAGCGCTCATGGCTTGTGCCGGTCGGCCTTATCTATGCGGGCGCCGGGACAACGAATATGTTTTTCTACTTCGTGCAAACATTTTTGGGCGACCACCCGCCGCCCAACTTGGGTTACTATTTAGTCTTTAATCTTCCATGGCTGATCGCGCCAATAGCGTTGGGATGCCGGGTACTTTTTAATAAGGATTTACAGCCATGAGCTACAAAGTGATTCAATGGACAACCGGGCACGTTGGCCGTGAAGCCGTCAAAGGCATTATGCGACACCCTGAGTTGGAGCTTGTCGGTTGTTACGCGTGGAGCAAGGACAAGGCCGGCAAGGATGTCGGTGAACTGTGTGGCATTGATCCCACCGGAGTGATCGCCACTGGCGACATAGAGCATTTGCTGGCAATGGACGCGGATTGTGTCTGTTACATGCCAACCTTTCCTGACATTGATGAGGTTGAGCGTATCCTGCTCGCCGGTAAAAATGTGGTCTCCAGCTACTTTATTAACGCTCGCTCGTGGGGGCCGGAGGTTCAGGGTCGTCTGATTCGGGCGGCTGAGCAGGGCGGAGTGAGTTTGTTTGGGTCCGGAATCTTTCCGGGCTTTGCCAATTTTGTTGCCGCTCTCATGGCGTCGGCGAGTTATGGCTTTACCAAGATACGTTTTTTGGAATCGGTGGACCTTACACACTATGAAGCGATCGCCAATTACGCCAACCTGGGTTGGGGGCAGCCGCCAGAAGAAAAATGGCGTGCCACCAATGAGAGTGTGCTGGGAACCTATGCTGAGTGCATCGATTTGATTGCCGACTTGCTGCACATTCCAATCACTGAGATCCGTTTTGACTATGAGTCAGCGACCGCCTCAAATGATAGAGAATTTCACGGCTACTCGATACCCGCTGGCACCATCGCCGGACAAAAATGTCTGTGGACCGGCATGGTAGGGCAAGAAGCGGTGATTGAATTAGAGGTGGTATGGAATGCCGGCAAGGAGCTGCAGCCCGATTGGCCGGTGAGCCACGGCTACACGATGGAAGTGCAAGGTGACCCTGGCATTCACACGCGGGTGAAGTTCGCACCGTCCAAAGCTCAAATGCAAGGGGGTCGCCCCGCCGATCTGGCCAACGTCGTAACGGCGATGCCTGTAGTGAATGCTATCTCAGCGGTATGCGAGGCTAAGGCAGGTATTCGAACGTACGCCGATCTGCCACTGATTAGGGGATATTACACGGCTAAATAGTGCTGAAAAAACAGGAAGAATGGACGGTGAAGTCCATTCTTTAGGGGGTGATATTTAGGGGTGATATTTAGGGGTGTTTTTTAGATAGTGATCGCTAGACAGGGGTGGTGCGAGGTTCTCAGAGTCTTTCACGGCCATCGAAAAAGAATCTGCTCGCAACACGCCCTTCACTTCACGAATAC
Source organism: Halioglobus sp. (assembly GCA_028823475.1). Taxonomy (GTDB): domain Bacteria; phylum Pseudomonadota; class Gammaproteobacteria; order Pseudomonadales; family Halieaceae; genus Marimicrobium. Next base: position 19,476 of record JAPKBI010000010.1, read on the forward strand.
TGCGCAAGGCTACTACCTAAAACATATAAGCCGCACGTAGGCCTAAAATGCGCCCTTCGTCCATCACGTGCGCGTGTGAGCCAGCCAGTACCGGCACATCGAAGCTCTGTGATAGGGCGGCCTCATCAAACACGTTGCGAGAGTAAGCGGTTAGCTCCCAGCTCTCTGTCCGCACACCCACACGCAGGTTCACCTTGGTAAAACTGTCTATCTGGTCAAAGGGATCGTTGTCTCCGTTGGAGAAAAACTTACTCCGATAATTGGCTTCGCCACTGACGAACGCATCCATACTACTTAGCGGGTAGACAAAGTCCCACGTCACTGAGGCGCTGTAATCCGAGGCATATAGCGTATTTTCGCCATCCAGATCGTTGAATGTGTTCAACACATTGGTCGGGCCGTCAACGCCACACTGTGGATTAACATCGAGCTGCACCGCAGTGCAAGGCGCTTCTTTGAACTCGCCATAGGTGGCATCCAAGTAAGCAAGGTTCGCACCCAGTGTCAGATTATCGGTAGCGGCCCAGCGTGATTCAATCTCAATACCTTGAATGTCGACAGAACCCGCGTTGGTTACGCCAAATCCAACACCCTTGAAGATTGCCGTTTGCAGGTTGTCATACTTACTGTAGAAGGCAGCCCAGTTGAGGGTCATACCGCCGTCTAGCAATCGGTGCTTGCCACCGATTTCGAAGGCATCCACAGTTTCGTCCTCAAACTGAAAGTCGTCACTGGGTTGTGTCGGATCGTAGCAGGTCGCAACATCAAGGGTGGCGTCCGCCGGCTGTGCTGGGACATTCCCATTGGCACAGGGGAAGGCAGCTACATCTAAGTTGTCGGGCTGTCCATCGTCCGCGCCAGTGAAGCCGCCGCTTTTGAAGCCCTGAGAGAAGCTGGCGTAAAGCATGCTGTCATCGGAGTAGTTCCACTGCAGAATAGCTGACGGAATCCAATCCTCGGTTTCTCGATTTTGCTTGTAGTCATAGGCGTAAGTGTTGAATTGTGTAGCTTGAATTTGTGCTAGATAGAAGCTATCGCTAGGGGCATCATAACCACTGGCATCGTCTATTAAAAACTGGGTGCTCTGTACGTCCTTTGTTTCTTTGGTATAGCGCAAGCCCAGCGTCAGAGTGATTTCATCGGTGATGTTAATCATACCCTGTGCGAACGCCGCATAAGACTCTGAGTCCAATATATACTTGTGATTACGGCCGAGCTGATTGCTGCTATAACCCACTAAAAGAGGATCCGTCACCACCTGCGTCAGATTCTCGGCGCCTAAGAGCGTTCCAATTGGGATACAGGGAGTGTTTGCAACAAGCGTGCAGGTTGGAATAGTGCCGAACAGGTTCTGAAAAGACCCGTCTATGGCAACCAAGCGGCTGTTATCGAGTGTGCTGGTGTCATAGTACAGTCCGGCGGTGTAGTCTATAAAATCTCCGCCGGGAGACTGAATGCGCAATTCCTGGCTCCACTGATCAAACTTCTCGTCGTCGTCGCGAGCAATGAACCGCAGCGGCGTCCAATCAACGTCGGCGCCTTGAGTAACATGATAGTCAGTATAACCGCTTATAGAGGTAATGGTATAACCGTCGAGGTCGTAGTTAATCGCCATGGCGACGTTATTGACATCAGCTTTATCCCCGTCGGGATTGCGGCCTAGACCGACGTAATCCAAGCTGCCGTAGTTATTATCTCGATAGGTAGTGAAATCTTCGCCCGCGTCCACTGCGAGCTCGGGGAAGTTCGCATCGATTAAGGCGTAAGCGGCGATGGCAAATGGGCCGCGATTAGGTACTAATTCGGCACGCTGAGCTTCCGTCGGGTAGAACGAGGTTGCAGCAGTAGAGCCTGTGCGCTTTTCGTCAGAGTGGGCATACTTAAAGTTAACATCAAGTTCGTCGATAGGCTGCCACACGGTGGTCAGGCGATAAGTCGTGTCCTCAATATTGGGTTCGTCTTCGTTCAGGTATTTGTTATCGACCCAGCCATCGGATTCGCGATATTTAAAGGCAAAACGCATGGCTAGCGTATCGGTG
>JAPKBI010000159.1 GCA_028823475.1 Halioglobus sp.
ACCAGATCTGGTCTGGCTCGTTCCACAGACCAATGCGCAGCTTGGGGTTGGCCCCGTCAAACTCCATGAGCAGCTGGGAGATGGTGATATCTAGGTAGTCGAGCCAAGAGGCGTTCCCTGCGATACCCGCGATGGGAGGGCCGGCCCACCAATCGTCGTCGGTACAAGAGCAGGCGATATCCTGACCGATAGGGTTGTCAGCCGCCGCGACGTCCACCTCTCTGAGGATGTGGTAGGTGTCGTTGCCATTCGCAACAACACAGCCTGAGCAGGAGTCTCTCAAGAATGCAGGGACGCCCATTAGTGACCAGAACATCGAAAAGCCTCGCGAGTGAAGCTTCGCTATTTCGTTGCGGTGTGTGAGAGGTTGCTCAAGGGCAAACCGCCCAAATTGAACCTTGTCCCAGTATCGGATGGCGCCGGGCGTGCATGTCAACGGGTCCCTACACATGAGTTGTGTGACCCGGTCGATGTCTGCGGCGTCATTCAACTGCTTGCCCGCATCAAGATTTACGCTGCGAAAAATGTCGCCGAAGGGTTTCGTTCCTACATTGTCGACATTAAGCGTGACGAGGCGATCACTTTGTGTGAAAACAGCTGTCAATGCAGGAGCAGTTTCTCCCCACAATAAATCTACGATGCTGCTTGGCACGCTAAACGAGCAGTCAGGCCATTGCTCCCCGCACCCTTTCCATTCAGAAAAACCCCAGCCTGCTTTCGGTATCGCTGTATAGGTAACGTCGTAATCGCCAACGACATAATTGGCACAATATCTATCTTCCAGTAGGCAGTCATGTTCACCGGTAGACGAAATAATGTCGCCGCTACCCACTATCTCCAACGGATGGGAGCAGGCTGTAACGAAGATCAGGAGTATCAGCGCGCACAGTGTTTTCATGAGCCTGCCCTTCTTTGGTAAGAGATCAGCACACTTAACACTAGCACACAAACACACTAGCGGGGTTTTTTGCGGTGTTGGAATTAGGAAACCGAATTTCTATATATCGGCGCTTAAAGTTTACCTGCTCATTAAAATGACTGACCTACCCATGACTAGCCGCTCGTCCAAGTCTGCCAGCGCATTGGGAAGCTCTTCGAAGCTGTGTGTGCGTTCAATATGAGGACAAAGTTTACCCTGTTTATAGAGAGCATAGAGTTGATTCTGCATCGCCTGTGATATTTCAGGCGTCGGGACCGTGGCTAACACACCAATCACCGAACGATTGTTCAGCGCGAGATCTTGTGTTGACGCATCGCCCCATGCGCCACTGGCGAAACCGATCGCGAGGAGGCGCCCGCCAAAGCCGAGACAATTGATAGAGCGATTAAAGGTATCCCCGCCAACTGGGTCAAAGACTAAATCAACGCCTTTTCCGTTTGTCAGTATGTTGACGCGCTCAACAAAGTCTTCACGACTACTGTCGATAACATCATCGGCGCCAAAGCTTATACACTTTTCAGTTTTCAGCGTCCCATTCGCCACAGCGATTACCCGACCGCCCAGCGCTTTCCCGACTTGGATGGCGGCAGCACCTGTTCCACCAGACGCTCCATGTACTAATAGTGTTTCCCCCGTTTTCATTTGACCACGGATAACCAAAGCGACGTAGGCTGTTCGATAAGCAATAGTAAATACGGCGGCTTCTGAATCGGACATTTCGTCAGGGACCTGAAAAACATTTTGATCATAGACTAAGGCTTCTTCCGCAAAACCACCGTGACCTTCAATAAAAGCCGTCACTCCCATCACGCGTTGCCCTAATTGGAATTCTTTATTTGCATTGGTATCGGTGATGACACCACATACTTCCTGGCCACTGGTGAACGGGTGCTGTGGTGTAAAAGGGTAATTACCTTTACACATCAAAACGTCAGGTAAGCCGACGCCTGCCGCTAATACCTTAACTCGCATAGTGCCAGGAGCGGGTATAGGTACAGCACAATCTACAATCTTTAAAACATCTGAAGGGGCTCCTGTTGTCGTTACAATCCATGCTCTCATCGGTGTTATTCTCCATTTTTTTATTCATCTGAGTCGCCGTTAAGGGCGGTCAATCTTCGCTTGTCCACTTGCGCAGCCTAGCTACTGATCTATAAAACTCCGGGTACCGCGGATGCAGGCGCCTCTCCATTTTGATTATACGGCCCAGATGCGGCAACATGTAACGATAGCCTTCAGCCAGATTTCGATCATTAGGTTCTGGCGGAAACGTCCTAGAATCGGTGAGTCTGTGCTTTGCCTCCTGCAAGCCTTGGATACTTTTCCCCAACTGGCTCCAACTGTTCACTAGCTGTAGCGCCGCTTGTCGTTAGCAACAGCGCCAAAGTGGGAAAAATTTTAATGGCCATCTTTCACCTCTTCGTTATGAGAAACAATTTCCCCCATACTGCGCTTAGCAACGATAGCGCGGCGTTCAGATGCACACTAGAGAGAACAGTATTCTAGATAATGCCAATATACTGTAAAAATGCTGTCGCGTTAGCGAAAATTTGGTAACGTTGAGACCAATGATTGGGTTGTATTTTTTAAAAAACGGTGGCTCGATACACGCTAATAATTCTAAAAAAGAATGATTCGAGGGTTACACGATGAATACGTTTGAGCTGCGTAGTATTCCGAGTTTATTACTGTCATGTATCGTTACGTCAACCGTGCTTGTTCCGACTGCGCTTGCCGCTGGAAGCTCGGCCCTAGAAGAAGTAATAGTGACGGCCCGCAAGCGGGAAGAGTCACTGCAGGATACGCCGTTAGCGGTTTCTGCGTTCACTGGGGCGGCACTGCTCAAAGCAGGTGTTTCCAACCTTGCCGATATTACTGAACTGGTGCCGAATCTGCAGATCAGTCGCCCCGCCAGAGACGCGAATATTTATATACGTGGTGTCGGTCCTACTCGAGGCGCGACTAACGTGACGGAGCTTAGCGTAGGCGTTTACCTTGATCAGGTGTTCTTACTAAAGCCTCAGGGTCAATTGTTGGATCTGGCTGCTATTGAGTCCGTGCAGGTTCTGCGTGGGCCGCAGGGTACCTTGTTTGGTAAGAACACGACCGGAGGCGCGCTACTGGTCACAACAGTCAAGCCGTCGGATGAGTTTGGCGGCTTCGGACAGGTTACCGTTGGGAATTTGAGCCAGTTAAGCGTGCGGGGTTCTGTGGATATTCCCATCAGCGACAGCTTAATGAGTAAATTGACGGTCACAAGCGTTCAGGCCGATGGTGGTTGGAATGACCCTAGCGATGGCACGGACCTGAATAACGATAATAGGAAAGGTGTCTTCGGACAATTACTGTGGCTGCCTTCGGATGATATCACGGTCGATTTTGGACTTTTCCACAATCGTATTCGGGAAAATTTACTCGCCAACGGCAACTGTGTGGTGACCAACCCAGGGGCGCAAATTCAGGCCCAGGGGCTAATTACGCCAGTCAGCGGCTTTAAGGGAATTGCAGATTATTGTGAAGAAGCCAGTGATTCGGTATCGCCGTATTATCCCCCACAACGAAAATTCACGGTAGATGCGAGCCTAGCTTCTATGAATGCAGCGTGGGAAGTCAACGACACTACCAGTTTTCGCAGTATTACCGCCTGGGTTTACCAAGAAACACCTAATTTTGTGGTGACTAACAGTTTTGTTGGGCAGCCAAGTGGACAACTATCACTGAAAGACGGTGACTCGACTCAGATAAGTCAGGAATTTCAGTTGAATGGCGATTTGCTTAGCGACTCGCTGCATTACACAGCCGGGTTTTACTATATGAATGACGAAACTGATACCGGTAACCTAGCAAATTGGAACGGCGTCAACGGAGTCTGGGGAGCGAGCGGGGGTGACGTTCCAGACGGGCTCGTTGCGGCGCTCTCTAACTACAGTGAAACAGGGCAGACCAATAAAAATGATTCCTATTCTGTTTATACCCAGTGGAGCTGGGATTATACGGAGCAACTTGAGTTAACGGCTGGGCTGCGTTATGGCTATGAGCAGCGGGACGTCAAGACACGCCGGCAAAATTCAATTCCGCCTTGGGAGGCTTATGCGGATGTGCCTGGCGCGGTTATTCTTCCGGGACTTACAGCGTTGTTGCCTACTGATGTTTTTTTCAATAGTGCATTGGATGTGCTCCCTTTGCCGTTAGGCGAGCTGGAAAATCTGCAGGCTAATAAGAATTTCGATAGTCTGACACCGATGGCCAGTATTGGTTATAACCTTCCAGATAATATGTTGGCAGACAGCATTAACGGACTGTTGTTATATGTAAGTTACACTAAGGGGTATAAAGCTGGAGGCTTCTCCGACTTCTCCACCGGTGAACTTATTCCGTTTGATGAGGAGGAGATATACAGCACTGAAGTGGGCGCGAAACTGGATGCTTGGGATAATCGCTTGCGCGTAAATGCAGCGCTGTTCAATATGGATTATAGCAATATGCAGCTCTTTGTTGCGCGTCCAGAACAGGATCCAAATGCTGTTGGTAGTTTTCAGGGCGTAGTCAATGCGGGGGACTCGCAGATTAAGGGCGCAGAGCTCGAGGTAACAGCCCTACCCACTGAAAATTGGCTGATTAATTTTTCCGCAAGTTATGCAGACGGTGTGTTTAAAGAATTCCAAGACTTTACCTTTGAGGATGGTGAGGTTGTTGGGTTGGATAGATCGGACGAGGATCTTCCGTCATTACCGGAGTTGACGTTCAATCTTGGTGTTCAATACGATTGGACTACGAGCTTTGGAAATTGGACGGCACGTGCCGATGCCTACTACCGCGACGAGTTATACTGGGGTTTCGACGCGCTGAGTTGGAGTATTCCATTGGCGAGGGAGTCTGCGACCACAGACAGCTTCACGGTGTTTAATGCCCGTCTGAGTTGGCAGGTCAGTGATGACCTTATGATAACGGCATGGGGCAAGAATCTTGCCGATAAAACGTACTACGATGGCGGAGTAGGGGAGGCGCAAAATCTTGGTATCGCCAATAAAGCGTTTGCCCCGCCGCGTTTGTATGGGCTTGATGTGCGGTATACCTTTTGATGTGATTGCCCGCAGGGGTTGATGTCTCTGGTGCGGAAGCGTTTTTGACGGCTAGTAAAAGCGTCTGAATCGTTAGTAGCCGTATTAATGGATTTTGGCCACCTCATTTTTTCGTCATTATTACAGTGCTAAGTCTAGCCAGAATTCTGCGGTCGGGCTCTGTCTGTGTATGGAATAAGCGCGAAAGTAGACTCCAGATGCAGTGATATCCAGCTCGATAAAACCTTCTTTTGAATGCGCGAAGCGAGAACTGTCGTTATGCCAAATACCGCTCACTTTGTTGCTATTGCCTGCGCCGCTAACCAATAAATAGCTGGCGCTAGTTCCCTCTGATGGCTGCATCAGTTGCAGGCTGTGTTCATGGCCGGCAGCGTGTATTA
>JAPKBI010000160.1 GCA_028823475.1 Halioglobus sp.
CATTCATTAGTCTTTGTCTGCAAAATCATATCTTCTGCCTACAGACCAGCCCCGCAAACTTGTCCATAATGGTAGCCTGAAGCATCTGGTGGAAATTGGCATGTCGCTTATTCTAGGGATCGACCCTGGTTCACGTAAAACAGGCTTTGGCATTATCAGTTATGTGTCCGGGCGCAGCGAGTACATCACCAGTGGGGTGATTCGGTTGTCCGGGGACGAATTGCCGGACCGACTGCGGGTTATTTTTGACAGTGTGACTGAGCTGGTTGAATTGCATTGCCCGCAGGAACTGGCGATCGAGCAGGTATTTATGGCGAAAAACGCTGGCTCCGCGCTAAAACTGGGGCAGGCGCGTGGTGCTGCGATTGTGGCCTGTGCCGTGCAGGATATGATAGTGGCGGAGTACTCGGCTCGCCAGATCAAGCAGTCGGTAGTGGGGACCGGGGCAGCAGATAAAGAGCAGGTGCAGCACATGGTCAAGGTCTTGCTCAGATTACCATCGGCGCCGCAGGAAGATGCAGCGGATGCGCTGGCGGCAGCGCTGTGTCACGCGCATACACAACAAAGCATGATCAATATGGCCGGCGCCAAGTCTGTGCGCCGGCGTCGAATACGCTGACAGGACTCCCACCGGATGATAGGTAGAATCAGAGGACGTCTCGTCCACAAGCAAGCCCCAGTCATTCTCGTGGAAGTCGGGGGTGTCGGCTATGAGTTGCAGGTTCCCATGACGACGTTGTTCCGGTTGCCAGAGCTGGATTCGGAGGTGTCGCTGCTGACACATTTCGTAGTTCGCGAAGACGCCCAGCTGCTCTACGGCTTCATTGACGATAGAGACCGTAGTCTGTTTCGCCAGTTGATCAAGGTCAGTGGCGTTGGCCCCAAGCTGGCGCTGACAATTTTGTCGGGAATGGATGCGCAAAGTTTCGCTCACTGTGTGCAGCGTGATGATATTTCTTCTCTTACGGCACTGCCCGGTGTTGGCAAGAAGACAGCAGAGCGTCTTTTGATTGAGATGCGCGACAAGCTCAAGGACTGGCTGGTGCATGCGCAGGATGAGCAGGGTGAGGAGCACCGCGGCGCCTCCCCGGCTCCCTTCACGGACATCGTTGCCGACGCTGAAGGCGCGCTGATTACCCTGGGCTATAAGCCGCAGGAGGCCAGTCGTATGGTGTCAGTGGTTAACGATGATAGTGTGGTTAGCAGCGAGGAGCTGATACGTCGTGCTCTGAAATCGATGGTGAAAGTGTGAGGCCAGTAGCATGATTGAAACCGATCGCCTGATTGCGGCGCAGACGGATAGCCCGCGCGAAGACGTAATAGATCGAGCGATTCGCCCCAAAACGCTCGACGAGTATGTCGGCCAGCAAGTCGTGAAGGAGCAAATGAGCATTTTCCTGCAGGCTGCTAAAGGTCGCGGCGAGCCGTTAGATCATACCTTGATATTTGGTCCTCCGGGTCTGGGCAAAACGACCTTGGCCAGCATCATCGCTCAGGAGATGGGCGTTTCGCTTAAAACAACTTCCGGCCCAGTGTTAGAGAAGGCTGGCGATATTGCCGCCTTGATGACGAATCTCGAGCCCGGAGATGTGCTGTTTATCGACGAAATTCACCGTCTTAGCCCCCTGGTGGAAGAGATACTGTATCCCGCGATGGAAGATTATCAGCTGGACATAATGATAGGCGAGGGCCCGGCGGCTCGCTCGATAAAGCTAGATTTACCACCGTTTACGCTGGTGGGAGCCACGACCCGGGCAGGACTGTTGACCTCTCCTTTGCGGGATCGATTCGGTATTGTTCAGCGTTTGGAATTTTACGAGGTGGCAGACCTTGCGCTTATCGTGCAGCGCTCTGCGCAAATACTGGATATTGGTATCGATGCCGCAGGTGCGACCGAGATAGCCTGCCGCTCCCGTGGTACTCCGCGTATTGCCAACAGGTTGTTGCGCCGGGTGCGGGATTATGCCGAGGTGAAAGCGGATGGTTATATCACTAACGAGATTGCCGATCGCGCCCTAGACATGCTCAGTGTGGATCAGAAGGGTTTTGACCATCTAGACCGCAGGCTGTTATTGGCACTCATCGAAAAGTTTGATGGTGGCCCGGTGGGTGTAGACAGTCTCGCTGCAGCAATTTCTGAGGAGCGTGGCACTATTGAGGACGTGCTAGAGCCATACCTCATTCAGCAAGGTTTCATGTTGCGCACGCCTCGTGGTCGCATGGCCACGCGCAGTGCCTACCTGCATTTCGGTTTGCCCGGTTCCCCCGGTGCAGCCGTGGGCGGCGATTTGCCTCCGGCTGCGGAAGACGGTGACGAGGCCTAGTGGTCACAACGGAATTTTCACATCAGTTGCGGGTCTACATCGAGGACACAGATGCAGGCGGCATTGTATATTACGTCAATTATCTCAAGTTTATGGAGCGAGCTCGCACAGAATTTATGCGGTCACTCGGCTATGGAACGGGTTATATTTTCAGTTCGGATCTAATGTTTGTGGTGCGCGATGTGGCGGTTACCTATAATCTGCCGGCGCGCTTGGATGATGAACTGGAGGTTACCGCTAGCGTGCTTCAAGTGCGCGGAGCCGCTCTGGTGTTTCGCCAGACTGTGCGCCGCCGCGATGAGTTGCTGGCGCAGGGCGCGGTGACTGTCGCTTGTGTAGATCGGTCCAGCGTGAAGCCGCGTCGACTCCCGACAGAGATGGCGACGCAATTGCGGACGATGGAACAAAAAGAAGCGTAAATTTAAGGGAGCACACGTTGGAAGAACAATTGAGTTTGATGGAGCTGGTATGGAACGCAAGCTTCACTGTGCAGTTTGTGATGGTCATATTACTGTTGGCCTCTATTTTCTCGTGGTACATGATTGTTAATCGGTATCTCTACTTTCGCAATGCTAATGATGAGATGTATCGATTTGAAGAGCGCTTTTGGTCGGGGATTGATTTGTCCCAGCTCTATCGAGAGGGCAATGAAAAAGCGTCTGATGGCAGCGCGATTCTAGGTATGGAAAGTATATTTCGCGCCGGTTTTAAAGAGTTTTCCCGCCTCGCGCAACAGCCGGAAATGGATTCTGAGGCTGTCATTGAAGGGTCTCGTCGAGCTATGCGGGTTGCGGTCATGCGTGAGGAGGAACGTCTCGAACGCCATCTGGCGTTTCTGGCGTCGGTGGGCTCCACCAGTCCCTATATCGGTCTGTTTGGTACAGTGTGGGGAATCATGCACTCCTTTCGCGGGCTAGCCAATTCTACTCAGGCAACGTTGGCCACCGTGGCGCCGGGTATCTCTGAGGCACTGGTAGCCACAGCGATGGGATTGTTTGCCGCAATCCCCGCCGTACTGGCCTACAACCGGTTTGCTTCCAGAGTCGAAGTGCTCAGCAATCGCTACGACACCTTTATGGACGAGTTTTCTGGCATCCTTTACCGTCAGGCTTTTGCCTTGCGCTCACGAGAAAAGAAGGTGGAGTAGCGGTGTCTCGTAATCGCAAAAAGCGTAAACCTATGTCAGAGATCAATGTTGTGCCTTACATTGATGTGATGCTGGTGCTGTTGATCATTTTTATGGTCACGGCACCCATGCTGATGCAGGGTGTGAAGGTTGATTTGCCCGAAGCAAGCGCTGACCCTGTGGAAAATCAGGACAGTGAGCCGGTCATTGTGTCGGTTGATGCAACAGGCCAACTGTTTCTCAATCTCGGGCAAGAGGAACAGGTTCTGTCTTTGGCGACCATTAAGGATCGCGTGGCGGCAGTGATGCGCCGCAGCCCAGAGAAGCCTGTGATGGTCTGGGGTGATCGGGCAGTTCCCTACGGAGAGGTAGTGACGGTGATGGTCGCACTGCAGGAGGCTGGTGCTCCCAGCGTTGGCCTGGTCACTGAAACGCCCCAGTGACGACCTCACTCTATGCCAAGCCAGTGATGCCACGCATTATATTGCGGCCGGCACTGGTCACTCTGTTGATACACGGTTTGCTGTTGTATCTGCTGACGGCCAACTGGGAGACGACTGAACGCGAGATTATTCGGGCTAAGCCTGCGCCAAATGTTATTAATGCTCGTCTCGTGGACATTAGCGAAATCTCCAAGCCCAAACCGGCGCCACCGAAGGCCAAAGCGGCTGCGGTAAAACCAAAGCCCAAGCCCAAGCCAAAACCGGCACCGAAAGTGGTGGCTCCGAAACCAAAACCTGAACCGGCCAAGCCAACACTTAGGCCGACGCCGAAGCCCAAGCCGACGCCGAATCAGCAAAGTAGTCGCGATGCGTTGGCTGCAATCGTTCGCAGTGAACTCGCCACCGTTGAGTCGCAGCAGCAGGCGGCGCTAACAGAAGGGGAAATGTCCGCAAGTTTCGTCTCTTTGATACAGCGGACCGTAGTAAACTACTGGAGTCGCCCTCCCAGTGCGCGCAATGGGATGGAATGTGAGCTGTCGATACAGCTGATTCCGACTGGGGAAGTGGTTAACGTTACATTGGTCAGGAGTAGCGGTAATGCCGCCTTCGATAGCTCTGCGGTCAATGCTGTTCAGAAAGCGGGAGCCTTTCCTGAGCTGCAAAATTTGCCCAGCCGGGAATTTGAAAAGAACTTTAGGCGCCTTACACTAATATTCAAACCAGAGGATTTACGTTACTAATGAAACGACTACTGACTGCACTGATGAGCATCGTGCTGGCGATAACTACCGCAAGTGCATGGGCGCAATTGACCATTGAGATTTCTCAGGGCGCGGATAACCCCACGGCTATCGCCGTAGTGCCCTTTGCCTGGCAAGGTGTAGGCGTTGCACCGGAGGAGATCGCGTCCATAGTGGGCGGCGACTTGGCCCGCAGCGGCCAGTTTGCGCCAATAGCGCAGGCCGATATGCTGGGAAACCCGACTATAGAAGCTGAGGTTTTTTACCGTGATTGGCGCTCCCTCAGTGCTGAATATCTGCTCATTGGTCGGGTTTCGTTGGAGCCAGACGTCCTGCGCGTAGATTACGAACTTTTCGACGTACTGCGTCAAACCAAGGTGCTGACGGGCTACGAGTCTGGTCCTGCCAGTGATGCACGTATGCTGGCTCACAGGGTGGCCGATGCGGTGTATGAAAAGCTCACAGGAGTGCCCGGGGCGTTTGCTACCAAGCTGCTCTATATCTCCGTTGATCGAGTGCCTGGCCGCAACGATTACTCACGCCTGACGATGTCGGACTCCGATGGCGCGCGACCGATGGTGCTGTTTGACACCTACGAGCCGTTGCTCACGCCAACCTGGTCTCCTGACGGGAAGCATATCGCTTACGTCTCTTTCGACACGGGCCGCCCTGCCATTTACCGACAAGAAATCGCCACCGGACAGCGCGAACAGCTGACCAATTTTTCGGGCCTCAACAGCTCGCCAGCCTGGTCTCCCGATGG
>JAPKBI010000161.1 GCA_028823475.1 Halioglobus sp.
GCGTCGCTGGAAGTCGACGGACTTAATGCCGAAAAGGTCGCTGGAATGGATCTTGATTTGACACGTGATCCTAGCGATAAAAACACGCAGGCATTGTGCCCTGGAGAGCCTGCGACAGCGCCTCCTTCTGATACGCTGGCGGAATTGTCTGATGGCAGCGATCGCTACCGTCCACTCGTTGGCGGCGGGGTCGCGTTGGAGGTTGATGTTCAGTTTGAAAGTAATTCCTCCGTTATTACTTCGGCCTACGATACTGAGATCGGCGTCGTAGCGCAGACACTAAAGGATAACCCTGACGCTCGTGCCGTGGTGGAAGGCCACACTGACTCCATCGGCGATACTCAATACAACTTGTGGTTGTCTCAGCGACGTGCAGAGGCTGTTCGCCAGTTGCTCATTGATCAGCATGGCGTGAGCCCGTCGCAGATTACGGCTGTGGGTCGCGGCGAGGAGTCACCGGTAGCAAACAACCGCACGGCGGATGGCCGTAGACTAAATCGTCGGGTAGAGCTGATAATGGATGCCGAATAAGCGAAACATCTCCGTAGCGCATTGGAAGCGTTTTTTGTGTGTGGTTTTAGGTACTAACGGTCGTTGAATGTAATATGCATTGCACGCGCATTGAAGGATTGACTGCAGGTTTGAAACAAGCGAATGGTCATTGCTGTGGCTCGATAGGATCGCGCCACATTAACCACAAAGGCGGTGCAGAGGAAGAAAATCGGATCTGCCTCAGCACCTTAAAACCATGCCCCTTATAAAACGGAAGGTTTTCCTCCTTGGAGTTCTCAAGGTAGGCGGGCACCCCCTCAGCATCACATCGTTTTAACATATGACTGATGAGTGCGGTACCTAGGCCCTGACCCTTGTTTTCAGGCGTTACACCGATAGCGAAGAGATAATAGTGGGGACGTTTTGGGTGATAGCGTTCTGTTTTGATGGCGCTTAACAGCAGACGATATATACCAATGGGACCGCCGACTTTCAGAGCAGTGACTGCGCTCGATAGGTTTAGTGGCCATTTTAGCTTCTGGCTCGGCCCCAGCCATGACGCGGCGCCCCGCCCCGCAGGGTCCAGATAACTCAGTTCATGCCAGACTAAGACAGGCAATGTAAACTGAAAAAATGGCTCAAGTGACGGCGGATTGTTGCAGACCCAATTGATCACAGGGTCATCCTGAAAAGCCTCGGTAAGGATGCGCGTGGCTTCATGTAAATTTGAATTGTTTACCAACTTAAAATGCATTAGAAAATGTTTTGCTCGCAATGCTATTCCACGGTGAACATACTATATCTGGCTAGCAGCTGCTGTAAACCGACGGTTGATAATTTTCGTCAAAATATATATTCACAAGGCTATCTCACTCTTTTGCTTGCACGTATTTGGTGTTCCATCTGTGATTTTATCGCGCCAGAATGTTGGATGTTCCATGCAATTGAAATCGATCTGGTAGGGAGAGATATGGCCGTAAGTGAAGAAGAGTATCGAGAGAATGCACGCGGGGGAACAACCGGCACAGAGACGGCTAATCGCACCCAGGGCAGCAAAGTGCAGGGCGGGCATGTCGCAGCTGAGTCCATCACTGAGATTAGTGATAAAGACTATCGCTCGTTTTGCTTGCCCTGCGATGTACTAGAGGAAACGGATGAACGCGAAAAAGGCAGCTAACCTATTCCAGCGGTCACCCGGAGCGCACTATTCCTGCGGAGTGATGGCGTTAATGTGATCCAGAGCATCGCTGTACTCGGTCAGCAGACGGAACACGATGTCGCGACAGGACTCAATTGAATTGATCTGCCCCACAACCTGGCCAACTGGATTGAATGCTATCTTCTGACAGTCGCCGCTGCCCGCGTAACGGTGAGTACGGCGCACCGCATCGAAAGTGAGATAGCCCTGCAGCGGCATGGGGAGGGCATCCGGTGTGTCCTCTCTATCCCAGGCTTCTGTCCACTCGTTTTTGAGCATGCGGGCGGTCTTGCCAGTAAAAGAGCGAGAGCGCACGGTGTCTTCAGAAGTAGCATTCATATAGGATTCACGCTGGGCTGGCTCGGCGGAGGCTTCCACCGAGTTCAACCACATAGACCCCATCCAGACACCAGCCACACCCATACTCATGGCAGCCAGCATTTGGCGTCCGTCGGCGATACCGCCCGCGGCCAACACAGGCAGAGGTGCAATGGCATCCACCATTTGTGGCCACAAAATGACGGAAGTGACTTCGCCTGCATGGCCACCGCCCTCAGAGCCCTGACAAATCACAAAATCTAACCCTGCGTTTTTATGGGCGATACCGTGCTTGAGACGTCCGGCGAGAGCACCGATCAGGCGCCCGGAATCCTGAACCTGCTTGATGATTTCAGCGGGCGGTGTACCCAACGCATTAACGATCATGCGGCAGTTGGGTCGAGTCAGGGCCTCATCCACCAACGCCTGAGCCTGAACGGCAGAGAAACTGAGACTGACCTCATCATCTTGCTCGGGCCATTCCGGAACGCCAGCATCGGCTAGTAACTTCTCGGAAAACTCACGATGCTGCTGGGGAATTGCAGCCTGTAGCATCTCAACCAGTTCTTCCGGGCTGGTCAGATCCATACCTTCATACTTTTGCGGAATGGCTGTATCGACACCATAAATGTGATCGCCGATATGTTCATCAATCCAATCCAGCTCTTCTTTTAGCTTGGCGGGTGAGAAGCCTACAGCTCCCAGTACACCTATGCCGCCAGCCTTGCTCACCGCCACGACGACATCGCGACAGTGGGTAAAGGCAAAAATGGGTGCTTCGATACCCAACTGCTTACAAAAATCAGTCTGCATAGTGTTCCTCGTATATTTTGCTAGAACGACACGTTTTGTTAACCAAAGCCAGCGTATACGAGTTGATGCGCCGGATAAATGGCGCGAGAGGCCGATGAAACTAGCAAAAGTTAACGTAGTTGGGCCTGATTTGTGTGTGATTAGTGGTTGTTACCTAGTGGAAGGTGAGCGAATTCATACGTTTCATGGTGTGGGCCCTATCTGTATTTATTATCGTTGCACTTGGGTCTGCGAAGGCAGAACCGGTGGCTCATCCACTGCATGTGGGTGCCATTTGTCTTTTTTATCTATACCCTGAACTTGTGATATGGGTGTCGAAAAACAGCTAAAAAACTAGCGTCATATTCTAGATATGCGCACGGCCGTTTCTATTGGTGGTCTGTAATTTTTACCGTAGCATCGCAGCGCCATAGGTGTGCATTTCAATGAGGACACGAATAGATGGAGCTGCGATCACCGTGATAATGATCAGAGGAATTACGGTCCAGAACATTTCGACAAATATGTTTTGACGAAAGCTGGAGGCAATCGCCCCCTTCGACTTGCGGTGACGAATTACGCTATAAATAATGACGCCATAGACAACTGCCATGATTCCAATAACAATCCAGATGACCATTATGTGCAGGTCGTAGGTATTGTGGCTGACTGGAGTCACGCCTTTTGGCATGGTGATCTGTGCGGATGCTAGCGCAGGGACGCACAGTGTAGCCAGCCCCATAAAACGACTTAGACCTACCATAGTAAGTAATCTTTTGCCGTTTGAGCTTGTTTGTTCGCGCCAGACTCCAACTGTGGATAAATTATATAAGCGGTAGTGAACTCAAGCTTGGATGAAATAGGATAAAAGGCGTCGCTAGAAGATGCGGTGACGAATGCGTCTATTAGGGAGAACTGACAGGCTTGTGGGATGCTCAACAGCACTCTTACTGCTCCCTTTATGGGTCGTGGACTTGTGATGCCCCTCAATTGTAGCGCGCCAGCGCCTATTAGTCTCGCTATGCGCATGGTTTGGGCAGTGCGCTTAGCAGGCGCTCTTTCGAGACTCATTGTAAGTAGTGAAGGAGGTCCCCCATCAGCGTTTACCATCCCACAAGCCAGATTGCCGAGGTAGTCACCTTGTCAGCAGCCAGCGACGACATGAGTTTCCCACCTTATAGGGCCTCCCAATCAGCAGCACGAGGTGTCATTATTACCTCTGCGGCCTTACTTCTTGATGTTTTATCGTAAGACGTCCACTTGGCTCAACCGCACTGGCCAATTGAGGAAACGAGAAAGTTCCAGGGTTTGTTCTGGATACTACCGGCCGCAGCGATTATATTGCTCGCCTGACTTTTTAGTCTGATCATTAAAACAACGGAGTATTGCTATGGGCAGGGCCTATCAGAATCGTAAAGACTCGATGGCTAAAACCTCTGACATGAAGGCCCGAATATACAGCCGGCATGCTCGTGAGCTCTATGTTTCTGCCAAGTCGGGGGGAGTCGACCCGGAAGGTAATCTGTCACTGCGCGGCCTGATCGAGCGGGCTAAGCGGAACCAAGTTCCCGCCCATGTTATTGAAAAGGCGCTGGATAAGGCGCGTGGCGTGGGCGGTGAGGATTTTGCCACCGCACGCTATGAAGGTTTTGGTCCGGGGGGCACCATGGTGATTGTCGATTGCCTGACCGACAATCCTAACCGCACGTTTGGCGATGTACGTCAGTGTTTTACCAAAGCAAAATGCAAGTTGGGTTCACCCGGTAGCGTCAGTCATCTGTTTGACCACAGTGCCATCCTGGTGTTTAAAGGCAGCGACGAAGAGGCGGCACTGGAGGCCCTGATGCTGGCGGACGTGGATGTCTCTGATATTGAGAGCGAGGGCGGAAAGGTGACGGTATTTGCGCCACAAACGGAATACTATAAGGCTAAACAGGCACTACTCGACGCCTTTGAGAGTGTCGATTTTGAGGTAGATGAAATCCAGTTTATCCCGCAAACTAGCGTATCACTTGGCGAGGAAGAGCAGGTTGCATTCGATAATTTGGTCGATATGCTCGAATATCTGGAAGATGTACAGAACGTCTATCACAACGTAGGGTGACGCATTGCAGGGGCGGTGGTATATTGTTGACGACGCGAGATCTAAGATGTTAAAAGTGCTCAGCGTCAGCCCCTGTCGAAATTAATAAGTCCTTTGGAGAACGTTATGTTAAATATAAAATTGCTCGGCTTTCTGTCGATTGTCCTCGTCACCTTTGCTGTCACCGGTTGCAGCGACGAGTCCAAGCAGACTATGCAGGATAGTGCCTCAAGTATTAGTGATACGGTGACTGAATCGGCTAAAAATACGGGTGACGCATTGAGTTCCGCCGCCGATAGCGCTGGCGATATGGCGAGTGACGCCTCAGATAAGGCACATACGATGGCTTCAGACGCTGCGAGTTCGACTAGCGATGCCATGGATTCTGCTGGCGATATGGCTGATCATGCCGGTCATAGTATCGAAGCTGCTGCCGATAGTGCTGGCGATATGGCTGATCATGCCGGTCATAGTATCGAAGCTGCTGCCGATAGT
>JAPKBI010000162.1 GCA_028823475.1 Halioglobus sp.
GCATTTAGGGCTGTCAGTGTGACCTGCTGACCCACAATCGGAGCAAGATCGGTGTCAAATGCGTAGGAGAAGTGCGCCATGTTGCGGTCCTGCTGTTCATTCAGCCGAGTGAACAGCGGGGAAGAAACAAAGGTCTCCAACGTATCTACTGTGCCGTCGTGCAAAAAGCCAATGCCACCTATTTGGTCGCCATGGTGCGTGCCACTGGTATCGGAAATCAAGGTTGTCGAGTGCCCAAACTTACCGACTTTTTTATACATATTACGCATCGTGGGAACCTTAAAGGTCTGAGGCTCTCCCTCAAACGTTTGGTCACCACTGGTACCAAAAAATCCTTGTGCAGGGTCGAGCTCATGACAGCCTTCACAGGACGCGGGGCCGTCCATATTAGGCAGCAAGAATCGGTTTGCACCATTTTGCTGCGCAGCAGTCAAAGAGTTGTCTAAAGCGCGAACTGGATTCGGAGGGATGGTAATCTGCAGCGTAAAATCTTTAAACGCGACCATTTCACTCATGGTGATCGTACCCCACTTACCCGAAAGACCCTCAAAAGCGCCAATAAAGTTTAAAAACTGGAGTGCTTCCGAGCAGTCCGCTCCGGTTGGCTCACTACACGGATCCAGACCAGCCTGACCAGTGCCCCGATCGCCACGCCAATGCATTGCACCCCCAACGGCGAGCCCCTGCAGCGACTGCGTTGCCATGGGGCCTTTCATAGCATGAATGAACTCGTCAATAGGCAGCGGTAGAGCGGGAGAAGCATTATTCGTGTTTATCGCAATCGAATGATCAGGGTCACCCAAATTCCAGACCAACTTGTCCCACTCGGCAAACGGGTGGCAGCTGGCGCAATTCATTTCACCATTACCCGAGGTTGCATTAGCGTCGTACAAAAACTGACGTCCATCGACTACGGATTGTGGCTCGGGGTTGTGCAGGGAATGCGTCGCAACGATGCTATTATTCGTCAAGTCAATAATCTCAATCTGGTTTGCGAATCGAGTTAACACGTACAGCTGATTATTATTTTCATCCAGGGCTATACCGGCAGGCCCACCTCCGGTAGAAATGTAGTCAGCACTTTTCGAGGTGGGGTCGAAATTTGTCGCAAAGTTTACATCCTCTATATCCGCCGCATTAAACACCGCCACTTTCGCAGAACCATAGGCCGCCATGTATATTGTCGCGCCATCACTGGACACCACCATCTCCAGCGGTGTCGCAAGACTATGAGCTTTCTGTGCCTCGATAGCGGCATGGTCCGCGTCATCATCTGTATGCAGCATGCTGTAATCAATGTGTTGATTAAGGTGCTTGGGACTCACGCCACCATTAGCAGGATCGATTACCGTGATGCGGGTTTTATAGGCTTGCCCCTGAACGGTACTGCCGCCGTGAATGCCGGGGCCCTCAAAAATGATTTCGTTATGTGCATCAGTGTTGCTCACATAGACCTTGTTCGTCACAGGGTTGATGGCCATATTAAAATTTAAGGTGCCGACACTTTTATATTCCGCAACGGTATCTAATGTGTTGGCGTTGAAAGCGAATACGTCTAAATCGGGAAGATCGTAATTGACAAAACTACTCCAATCCGTCCCATCGGCATCAAGCCACGCCGAGCCATTAAAGTTTACGATAGCGCCAACAGAAGGACGCGGCACACCATCTGCGTCGGTGCTCGGTCCCGGTGCATTGCCCTGAACCTGACCTGCGCCGATAACAGCGGTCTGGTTGCCGGAGAAAAAAGCCGCGACGTAGACGGTAGTCCGATCAGATGTTACCGCTAGCGGGCGCGGACTATCCGAAAAAAAGCTGAGTATTTCGATGGGGTTCCCACCGACTGACGAACCTGGATTTGTAGCGTCAAACACCCAAACGTCTGACCGCCCTATGCTCGGGGTGAGAAGTCCGGGATCACCCGCACCCGGCACAGTAGCAATTGAGGGATGCTCACGGTGCTGCCCTCTGTGGGCGGTGCTAACAAACGCTCGATCATTACCCATTGTACCGGCAAACTGAATATCTCGCGGCTCGTCGCCTACCAGCAGGGTGCGGACGACTCGCGGTGTTGTAGCGGTGAGATCAACAACACTCACACTGTCGGAAAGAAAATTGACAACCCATGCTTCACCGTTATTTCGCGCGACGACAGAAACGGGCTCCATGCCCACAGGCACCGACGCGGTTTTGGTCAGTGCTCCGTCCGTGATAGAGAAGATTTCAAGGTGGTTGTCTGGCGTGTTGACCGCCAGCAGTGTGTTCCCGTCGGGGGTCAGTGCCACCGGCCTGACCGCGCCACTCTCGAAGGTGATGAAGTCCACCGCCATCGTCGGCACCGCGGTCAATACCAGGCTGAACAGCAGCGCAAAACAGGCCGAAGATCGACGCCTCAGGGACATTATCTTTCTAACATTGGCTAATATAGCTGGCATGGTACTTCCTCTATTTCTTACCGCGTCCAAGCGCGACCGATCTGACGAGCAATTAACATTATCACTGTGTGATTATAATACTATCAGTGGGTTGGCATTGACAATGCACGTGTCAAGATATTTTACACTTAGGCGTTTCGTTTCAGAAGCACATGGGCGCCCCTCTTATTAAAAATAATACATATAATTCAGTCACTTGAGGGCACCAATGCTTCACTTACCTTAGATAGCATTCCCCGACGTTGCTCGCCTGACGCGCTTTAAGTGTCAGGATATTTTACACTTGGACGTTTCAACAAGAGGTAGTATTAGCGTTAGCCCCTGAAAATATTGGGTTTTTTAATAGTTGGCATATCATTTGCTTGTATTACTAGTACATATCCAGACAATCGGATGTAATAGAGAAGCTCGTAGAATGCGCCCACAATGTGTAGGTGACAAATCGAAGAGCCACTTAATAAAAATACTAAATTTCGTGGAGTTGCCACTATGAATAGATTCAAATTACGAAAGTCTGGATTCGCTATTGCAGCGACTCTACTGTTCTCTTTGTTCGCTGTTTCCGCGCAAGCAGGCACTATATCTGACACAGAGCGTCAGACTACGATCACACTGACGGTCGACGATACGATTACTGCGAATCTCGTTCAGAACTGGGGGACTCTTAACATTGTTGGTGTCGGCGCCCCCGATGGCTACGTTTTTACCACGGGCGATAACATCGCATTATCAGTGAAAGATAATGAAAATGTGATTTTCGTAAACACATTGTGGAGCATCGATCACCAAGTCACTAGCGCAGAAGCGAGTGCCGGGCTCGTTGATCTAACATTCGATGTGAGCTGGTTAGCCGGTGCCGCAGGCACCAGCTTGGACGTCTATGCGTCTGCAACGGTCGATAAATACGAAAACACTTGGTGGTGGGGCGACGACGCCCCTGAAACAGGAACCCTTGCCGTTACGGTTGAGGCTCCATCAGCAGTGCCTATCCCCGCCGCAGCTTGGCTGTTCGGTTCAGCGATACTGGGATTACTTGGGATAGCTCGACGCAAAAAAGCCTAGACGTAGCCCTTGTATACAGCCCCGCATGTCGGGGCTTTTTATTGCCTGTGATTGGCGAGGCTTTAGTAGCGGTGGTGATCGAGTTGCCGTCCAGCAAGATGCCCAGAGATTAGACCTCTAGACCACGGCTAGAATCGGCTCAATCTTCATCGCTTGCCCTGCCCGCGCACCCACCGCGGTCGGATAGCAATGGCATGTTCGGTGACGACCTGCTTGCGCATGCCGGTAGCAATCGGTCCGCTCGGATCCGCTAAATAACGGTTGATTATGCATTCGGTCATACGTTCACCGTCTGCGAGATCGAGCGACGCAAGTCCTTGGCCACGCAGCAGCTTGAAGCGCTGACCGTCGAGCGCGATCTCAAACGCACAGCGCGGGTTGGCCGCCAGATTACGGCGCAACAACGTGCGGTGTTGCGTGATACACCAGAAAATACCGTCTTCGTAGATAGACCATACTGTGGAAATAAGCGGAAAACCGTTCGGCGACTGCGATGCTAGCCGCACAGGGCTGGCAAGGTCCGCCAGCAACGTCGTGATTTCACCTTCAGCAAGAGAGCGAACCCGACGGATATCAGAATTACTATTTGTCATGCCCCAGCTTAACAAATATACACAGCATAAAGGAGGGTCGGCGACCATATTCTCTGCGCGGGTTTAGTGGAACACCATTACGAATTAACGTTCCGCAATTCGTAACAGGGGTTTCAGATGAAGTATTTTTCGATCGCAGTTTTGGTATTGCGTTTTACGCCGGCCGGGTATTCGGACGCTTCCAGTTCGCCACCGATAGCCTATGCCCGTTACGGCATTATCCTAGGTGCTTGGCAGTGCGGTGAAGAGAGCAGTAGAGCACGGGTGGCCTATTGCGTCAGGCGAGCAGGCTTCCCCTCAGCTCGTCAGGCTATGGGCAAAGATTACCCTCGACAACGCGGCAATACGTCTTATACTTAAACCGTTGCGGTTCGTATAGGCAAGAAAAAAAACTGAAACACGTGCAGAAGATCTGTCTCATGAGGGAAGGTCATCACCGATGTCGTCTGAACTAACAACCTCTCTACCGAAACATATTTTTGGCTGCGATTGTGCACTTTCCTCGCGCTTATTGCGTAATACCGGCTCCACGTCACAATGACCCACCATCACGTTAGCAATGCCGTCCGCAACGAGGCCGAAGCCGCTCGCAGCGGGATACGCCCCTGGCTTTTTTTCCTGGTAGCTGCGCTTTTCTACTTTTACGAGTTTTTTGCGCGGGTTGCCCCTGGCGTCCTTAAGAAAGACATCCTTGAGGTCACTGGCGCGAGCGAGGGCGCATTCGGCCTGTCTATGAGCATGTATTTTCTCGCCTATGCCCCGGCACAACTCGTCGTTGGCCGACTATTAGACCGTTTTGGAACGCGATTCGTCGTCGCCCCTGCGGCAATTTTCGTTGCGCTGGGATGCCTCATTCTCGCCTCTTCCGACAGCATCGTAGCCATGGGTATCGGGCGGTTCCTGCAGGGATTGGGCAGCGCGGTCGCGTACTTGGGTGTAATCTATCTGGCGATGGTTTGGTTCCCTCCGCAGCGCCACGGCATCATTCCGGGCTTAACCGTCGCCATGGGCACTCTAGGCGCCTCAACGGCACAATACCCACTCAGTGTCATGGCTGATGCCTTTGGCTGGCGTGCGCCAGTATTAACCTGCGCTATCGCAGGTTTCGGGATCGCGATCATGCTGTGGTTTTTGTTACCGCGCCGACCTTCATGGTTTATTGAACTGATGAGAGAAGACGGCTATAACCCGGATTTGCCTGTACCGATTCTCACCACTATCATGAACGTTGCCAAGGACCGCCAACTTTGGCTGATTGCCCTATCGTCAGCAG
>JAPKBI010000011.1 GCA_028823475.1 Halioglobus sp.
CCTGTGAAAGATCTCATCGCCTGCGCCACGACATTGTCGGCCTCTTCAGCGGCATTGCTCGAGTCACTCGAGCCCAGTTCTTTTAAGTCAAACCCCGCGCAGAATGCCTTGCCATTCCCCGTCAGAATAATCACCCGAATGTCGGGATCTTCAGTACAGTCTTTGAATACTGCGACAAAATCCTTGCGCAGGTCGCGCGAAAGCGCGTTCATTGCCAGCGGACGATTAAGTGTGACGATAGCGAAGCCCCGGTGCTTTTCCAGGAGTACAGTATTCATAATTTAGGTTCCCAGTAGAGAGGGTGATTGGAGCAACTTAAGTTCCTTGGCAATCGCCGGGCCGCGCAGTACAGTCTGTGGATTCCAAGCCTGCGGTGGTTCGTTGTCCACTAGCCAGCTTACCACGGCAGCGATAGCGGCAGGCGAGCAGGGCTTGAATCGCGCCATGACAGCGTCGTCGATTCCGGCAAGTCGCATCACGTCAGTCATGACCAGGCCGGGCTCAAGATTAAAGACACGTAATCCCTGGCCGGGGTGTTCAGCACGAAGCGATGCTCCCATGCGCGCCAGCGCGGCCTTCGAGGATGGGTAGGCGAAACCCCAGCCTCCTGCATTAGCCGCGGCGGGCGGGTCGGTGAAGGCGCTATGAGAAACCATATTCAGCACTGTGCCACTTTTTCGCGCAATCATGCCAGGCACGATCGCTTTAACCAATGCGAGAGGGGTAAATATATTGCCCTGATAAATTGCCCATAGCTGCTCTTCGGCAACATCAAGAAGCGCCTCTATATTGCCGGTGCCTTGGTATACTGCGTTATTGAACAGTACATCTATTCGGCCGAAATGTTTTAGCGTGGCCTGAACCGCTGCCACCATAGATTGTGGCTCAAGGATATCGCCGCGCAGACACAAGGCCTCGCCCCCGACGCTTTCTACCGCTTTGGCAGTCGATTCAAGACTGCCAGGGAGTGCGACAGAGCTGCCGACATGGTCGTGGTTTTCGCCATCTGTCAGTGTCCGTGCAGTGATGGCTACACGGTATCCCGCCTTGGCGAGAGCCACTGCTGATTCTGCGCCGATACCTCGACTTGCGCCGGTGATGAAGGCTACCTTGTCATTCATTAAATTGCGCTCCTGCTTATGATTGTGTGTTGTGGTTTAAAATCCTTTTATCTTGGCGATTCGTGGCAGAAAACTTTACCGTAAAGCTGCCATACAATACTGTTGTTGTGATAGTGTGACAACGCTTTGACACAGATTAAAACTTGGTATGTTGAACATTGAAGGAGAGTATAAGTGACGGCACCAGAAGCAGTTCATATTGGGCGAGATGACTTGCCCTATATCGATATCGGAGACGGCAGCAAGCTACGGGTTGTTCAGGTAAAGCCCAAAGAAGGTTTATGGATCGTTGAAAATATTTTTCAGGCCGGCTACGAGGTCGATACCCATAAACACACGGGTCCTGTGTGGGGCTATACGCGCTCCGGAGCATGGAAGTATAAAGAGTATGAATATGTTAACCGCGCCGGATCATTTCTCTATGAGCCCGCGGGCTCTGTGCATACCCTGCAATGTGTCGAGGACGACACTCAGGTATGGTTCCAAATGTACGGCGCGAATATCAACCTAGACGCTGAGGGTAATATTACTTCAGTGGTTGATGGGCCAATGACGCTAGAATTTTATTTGGCCGTTTGTGCTGATCTTGGCCTTCCTCGGCCTAATGTCTTGGTAGATTAAGCATGCAGATCGATGTCTATGATCCAGACAATTATAGGAGCGGTATCCCGCATCAGCAGTTTGCGTGGCTGCGCGAAAATGCACCTGTTCACTGGCAAGGACATCCGGCGGGGCATGGTTACTGGGTGCTGAGTAAGCATGCAGATGTACTTGCAGTGTCGCGCGATAACAAAACATTTTCTGCTGAAGCGGGTTTCGTCATGGTCGATGATTTGCCGCCCGATATCTTAGAGATGGCGCGCAATCAGCTATTGGGTATGGATCCGCCAAAACATGGACCGCTGCGGCGCGCCGTGATTACTCGGTTTACTTCAAGGATGCTGGCGGAGTTGGAGCCACAGGTGCGCCAGATAACCCGCGATGTGATGACGCAGATAACCCTGCCGCAAGAAGTCAATTTTGTGGAAAGTCTTGCGGGCGATTTGCCGACTGCTGTGATTTGTTCCATGCTGCAAATTCCTCGAGACATGTGGGGAAAAATCCGCCATTGGTCTGACCTACAGACATCCGGGTCTGACCCTGACTTGGGCGGTACTTCGCAGGAGATCAACCAAGCCAGTGTGGAGATGGGGACCTACGGGTTTCAATTAGCCTGCGAACGCAAGGATCAGGGTGGCGACGATCTCATTTCCCTGCTAGTCAATCACGAGGTGGACGGGCACCAGCTCTCGGAAATGGAGTTTGCATCGCTGTTCATTCAGCTCACGGTAGCGGGAAACGAAACCACGCGCGGCCTGATAAGCAGTGGTATGCACGAGCTGCTTAAGCGACCGGCACTCTATCAACAGTTGCAAGCGCACCCCGAGCAATTGCCGCTGGCGATTGAGGAAATGCTACGTTGGACCTGTCCATTGCACTACTTTCGTCGCACGGCGACTTGTGACACTGAGATCAGGGGCCAAGCCATCAAAGCGGGAGATAGAGTTGTTATGCTGTATAGCTCTGCCAACTTTGATGAAGAGGTTTTTGTCGAGCCGATGAACTTCGATATCACGCGCAGCCACAATCCGCATATGGCATTCGGTCATGGTATACATCTGTGCCTGGGCGCTAACCTTGCACGCATGGAAGCTAGGGCTTTTTTCGAAGAATTTTTTAAGTACTTTGCGCGCATTGAATCCACTGCTCAGCCAGTTTACATCCGTTCCAACAGTATTCATGGGTTCAAGGATATGCCAGTGTTGCTTACACCGCGCGAGCAGTGATATGAAGCCTAAAGTCGCACTGGTGATGGGTGGCGGAGCAGGTACCGGGCGCGCCACCGCCCTGGGTTTTGCCGAAGAAGGCGCAAGTGTCGTCATCGCCGATGTGAATGAAGAGGGTGGTCGTGAAACCCTAGCGCAGGTACAAGCGACAGGTGGGCACGGACTTTTTGTTCGGGCAGACATGAGCGAGGCTGCGGATGTACAGAACGTCGTCGCGCAAGCTCTGCAGGTGTTTGGCGGCTTGCATATGGTGTCCAATAACGCTGCATTGAGTGCACCGAATAAACCGGTAACCGATCTTAGCGAAG
Organism: Halioglobus sp.; assembly: GCA_028823475.1. GTDB lineage: Bacteria > Pseudomonadota > Gammaproteobacteria > Pseudomonadales > Halieaceae > Marimicrobium. The sequence continues at coordinate 3,256 of JAPKBI010000011.1, forward strand.
ACGAATGGGATCGTTGTATGGCCGTCACACTGCGTGGCGTATGGCTGTGCATGAAATATCAATTGCCACTGATAGAGGCGTCGGGAGGAGGGGCTATTGTCAATGTTGCCTCCGTGTCGGGTATCCGTGGCGAAGCTTTTCAGTCTGCGTACGCTGCGGCCAAGGGTGGTGTCATCAACCTCAGCAAAACGGTGGCGGTGGAGTATGCGAAGCGCGGGATTCGGATAAATACTGTCTGTCCGGGTGGCATTAATTCCGGCGGCATGGCTTTTTATCTAGAAAAAATGCCTGAGATGCGCGATCGTACTTTGAACGCGCATGCGATGGGACGATTGGCCGAGCCACGAGAAATCGCCGACGCAGTCGTTTACCTGTGCTCTGATCGCGCATCCTTTATTACTGGGCATGATTTGGTGGTCGATGGTGGGATTATGGTGAGGTCAAACGTCATTGATCTTTAACCTGCCTGGGATAGATCGCTTAAGCAGGCAGCATTAAAAAAAGCGGCCCAATTGGCCGCCTTGATCGTGCGCCATAGCGGCTATACGGGTGAAACGGAATAACCACCCCACACAGGGTAATAGTTCTCGTCATAGTGTGATGCGAGAGACGTGTGCAGATCATCCACCTCCCATTTTTGTGCTCCTTTGGGGTTGGCGAAGGCACCCGTCAAAGTAGGACGCTGCAGGATTTGAACTTCGTTGCCCCAAACTACGAGCACCTCGCCCGAAATTTTTGCTGCTTCGGGTGAGCTTAAATAGCCCACCAGTGGCGCAACATTGGCCGCATCGAATACGTGGAAGCCTCCATCAGCCGGTGCCTGAAACATCTCGGCGGTCTGACCACTTGACGTCATGTCGGTCAAGGCACGTGGCATAATCACATTGCTGGTAATACCGTATTTAGTTAGCAGTTGCGCGGCGCCCATCGCCATGGCGATGATGCCAGCCTTGGCAGAGGCATAATTGGGCTGGCCGGGGGAGCCATAGATTGCCGCTTCCGAGGATGTGCTGATCAGGCGACCGTAAACGGTTTCCCCAGTCTTGGCCTTGTCACGCCAGTAGGCAGTGGCGTTGCGCATGTTGACGAAATGCCCCCGCAGGTGCACTCGCACGACAGAATCAAATTCATCATCACTCATGCCGAAGATAGTCTTGTCGCGGCAAAAGCCTGCATTATTGATCATGATGTTGAGATCGCCGTAAGCATCGAGTGTCGACTTCAGCAGGTTGTCTGCGTCGTTGCTGTCGGCGCAATCGCCCAATACTGCTATCGCTTCACCGCCAAAGGCTTTGATTTCTTCAACAGCTGAATAAGCAGCTTCTTCTGCGTCAGGGCGGTTGATATCGTTAATAACGACGCGTGCTCCTTGACGTGCTAGTTGAATGGCTTCCTCTCGGCCGAGGCCACGACCCGCACCGGTGATTACGGCGACTTTGCCTGTTAGGTCTCCCATGAAAATGCTCCTTGAATTATGCAATGAAGGGGCCTGCCGCCGGCGGGCCCGATAAATCAAATACGTTCGATAATGGTGCCGGTGCCGACGGATGAACCACAGCACATAGCAATAAGCGCCGTAGTTTTACCCGAGCGCTCCAGTTCGTGCAGTGCCGTGGTGATCAGGCGAGCGCCGGTGGAGCCGACGGGATGGCCGAGAGCGATAGCACCGCCATTGACGTTGACCTTGTCCATGTCTGCGTTGTAAACCTGCGCCCATGAGAGAACGACCGCAGCGAAGGCCTCGTTGATTTCCACGAGGTCGATATCCGCCATGGTCATGCCACTCTTTTTCAGAAGCGCGGCGGTGGCGTCAACCGGGCCGTCTAATAGGTAGTAAGGATCGGTGCCTATCACGCAATCGGCAATGATTCGTGCGCGTGGCTTGAGACCGCGCGCTTTTGCCTCGTCTGCTGTCATCCACAACACGGCAGCAGAACCGTCGGAAATCTGTGAGGAATTGCCTGCTGTGTGAATAGTATTTTCCATTACCGGTTTGAGCCCCGCCAGTGCGTCCATAGTGGTCTCTCGCAGACCTTGATCGCGCGATACTGTACGAGTTTCCCCAGTAGGATTACCGTCCTCACCCATGATGGGGGCCTCTACTTGAAATACTTCACGGTCGAAGCGACCTTCCGCCCACGCTTGCTTAGCGCGTAGCTGTGAGTTGTAAGCCAGCTGATCAGCCATTTCACGTGTAATGCCGCGGTTGTCGGCAATGCGTTGTGCACTGGTAAATTGGTCATGACTGGAGTCCCATGGCCAATCGGGTGGGATAAAGTAGCCCGGACCATTGTAGACGTTGGCGCCCAATCCGACTCGACTCATGGCTTCTACACCACAGGCAATGCCAATGTTGACGGAACCGCTAGAGACCATAGAAGAGATCATGTGGTTGGCCGTCTGGGCAGAGCCGCACTGGTTGTCCAAAGTGGTGCCGCCGGCGGTGTAGTCTTTGCCGAGTGTGAGCCAGGCATTGCGGGTGATATTACCCGCCTGCTCGCCCGCCTGGGTGACACAGCCACCGGCAAGGTAGTCCACGTCAGCATGTTCAAGACCGGAACGGTTGACGATTTCCTGCAGCGACAGGGCCAACAATTTTGTAGCATGAAAGTCAGATAAATCTCCGACACCGGGTTTGCCGCGGGCGATCGGTGTTCTAACGGCTTCTACAATAACTGCTTCGCGCATGATAGATCCTCGAATAAGGGAAAGTGGCGTTTACCGGGACTGAGATGAATTTAATTACACACATTTATTGTACTAGACAGCGGCCGTATTTCAATGGTGTATAAGGCCATGTTTGAGACGAAATTTTGCTGATTTCCAACGCCTACAGAAGCATCACAGGTATGAAAAGGCTCGCGAGTGCAGTTGAATAAGTTGCTCTCTGATTGGTTGTCTTTCTTCCAAGCATGTAACATATGCTGACTAATGACAGATCGGATAACGAGAGGAGAGTAGACTATGAAGCAGTATGCCTATAACGATGTTGAAGCGCTGCAGGAGTTGGTGTCGGACGAGTTTGGTTCCTGGAGTGGGCAGGTGGAGATTACCCAGACACTGGTCGATCAGTTTGCGGCGCTGACGGGTGATACTTACTGGATTCACACTGATCCTGAGAAAGCAAAAACCGACAGTCCGTTTGGCGTTACTATAGCCCACGGGTTCCTGACGCTAGTGCTGCTGCCGAAAATGGTTGGTGAGCCCAGTTATGAAGTGACCGGCTACAACAACATTTTGAATTATGGCTCTGACAAGCTGCGCTTTATCGGCCCTGTTCCCGTGGGTAGCGCCGTTCGTTGTCGCAGCAGGGTCAAGGGTGTGACCGCGACAGCCAAGGGCACCAAACTGATAATGGAACAGCATATTCATGTTGTTGGACAGGATGAACGCCCTGTTTTGGTTTACGAAATGATTATAATTTACATGTAATGCTGACCTGCCTACCCGGTAGCAGGTTTTATATCTAGCGGGGGTCCTGCCCGCCTTTTTTATACGGGCTACGTTGGTAAAATGGGCTGTGGTTACACGCAGACTGTTTCGATTTTTTGAAGCGTGCTGATGGCAATGAGGTGCTCACGGCTGAGCAGGCTGGATGTCGGCCGCTTCGGCCGACAAAAAACCGTCTCAGTTCATCTTTCCTAAAATAGCCCCACCGGTCGGAATGCCCACGCCGGACGTCACCAACGCATGATTGACAGTTTTTTCTGGCTGATTCGCTGAGGTGCCGCGCACCAGACGGGTGGCTTCAACGATGCCATTAACGCCATGAATGTAGGCTTCACTCAACTGACCGCCATGGGTATTGGTAGGCAGTCGGCCGTTCGTTCTTAACGCTCCGTCTTTCACAAAATCACCGGACTCGCCATAGCCGCAGAAACCCCAGGCTTCAAGTTGCCATAGTACGATGGGGGAGAAAGCGTCATAAATGACGGCAGCATCTATATCGTCTGCACAAAGGCCGCTCATGGCGTAAACATTTTTTGCCGCAGTTTCCATTTCCGGGATGCCGGCGAACTCCTCGCGATAGAATGAAGTCATTTGCTCTTGGTTGTCGGCCGCACATTGAGCGACGCCTAGCACACTCACGCCCGGCTGTTTCAGGTCGCGGGCACGTTCAGGCGTCGTCACGATTACTGCTGAGCCGCCATCACTTTCTTGGCAGCAGTCAAATAACTGCAGTGGATCCGCGATCATTCGTGCTGCGTCGTATTCGGCGCGGTCGAAATTTCTGCCATAAAAGAAAGCGGCCGGGTTGTTGGCGCCGTAGACCCGGGTTGAGTGTGCCACTTCAAACAGAGCATCTTTGGTGACGCCGGTGTTGTGCATCCAGCGCTGGGTGAACATTGCGACCCAACTGGCGGGAGTCAGCAGACCATAGGGCATATACCAGCCCCAATGGATGGCGTCAGCTGTGGTGATATCGCCGGCAACCCCACCAGAGAAACGGTGGCCACTGCGGCCATTCAATGCCCGATACACCACAACCGTTTCTGCCATCCCGGTCGCTATCGCCATGGTTGCCTGATGCAGGCAGCTAGTAGCGGCGCCACCACCGTAATGGGAGCGGCCATAGAAGGTTAACTCGCCCACACCGAGTGCTCGTGCTACCTCGATTTCGTCGTTGCTATCCATAGTGAAGGTTGCCATGCCATCAATGTCGCTGGGCTTAAGGCCTGCATCATCAATGGCGGCCTTGACGGCTTGCACCGCGAGCGAGAGTTCGGAAACACCAGAATCTTTGCTGAATGTAGTATTGCCGATGCCGACGATTACTGCTTTGTCTTTCACGTTAGCGATCACGGTTCAGGACTCCTTGGGCAATGTCAGTTGAACGGTGCCCTGCATGTGCATGCCCCATATATTATTTTCCCCGGTCACGGCGAGGTCTACCAGTCCACTATCTTTATCCAGTGCTGTGACTTCGCCGCTAACCGTCATTAACATGCCCGGTATGTTAGGGGCACCCAAACGCAGATCCACCGATTTGACCACAGCCTCCGGGCCGCTCCAATCGGTAGCGAAGCGAGTCATCAGGCCTTGACTGGTGAGAATGTTCATAAATACATCAGGCAGACCGACGGCTTGCGCGGCGGCCTTGCTGTGATGTACCGGTTCGAAATCACGCGTGGCCAGAGCGCCACAGACCACTAGGCCCGTTGTGATGTCGATGTCCGCAGTGGGTAGTTTGTCGCCAACGGATACCTCGGTGCGAGTCAGTGTTTTGTATTCATTCATGGTTTTATTCCTGATTACGCCGGATAGAATTGCGGCAGCATGGTTTTCTCGTCGACTTGCTCGAGCACGCCTTTGACTTTCATGCCGATATGCACTTCCGATGGGCTACACCCTATAATATTTGCCACGAAGTTAGTGCCCTCTGCCAGTTTGATGACAGCACACACCAGTGGATACTGGTAGCCCGGAATCTTGGGGTGGTGGATCTCGGTGTGGCTAAGAATTTCACCATCGAGCGTGGATTCGATAGAATCCCATTCCATGGACTGACACTCGCCGCACATGGGCCGAGGCGGGTGGCGCAGGGTCTGGCAGCTTTTACAGCGCTGTATCAGCACTTTGCCGTCGTCACAGGCTTCCCACCACCATTTATTGTCGTGGCCGCGAGGGGAGGCTATCCGGGTTGGAACGTCGAGTTTGTCCTCAGTGGCAGCAGCGGAAGGCTGTTCCTGTGGGATGAATTTCAGTACCTTGAAGCGCTGTGTGCCAATTTTTTCACCGCGCTGGTCAGTGAATGTCGACAGCGTTTCGAAAAAATATCCGGTGCCGCGCCCGGTCGTCTTACGTTCCGAGATATTGTCGATAATCATCTCAATGGTCACGTTGTCGCCGGGGCTGACCTCTTTGAAATACTCTTGTTTTACATTCGTGCCGAGCACGCCCGTATAGCCATGCTTATCGAAGACGCTAACGAGATTCGACATTGCATTAGGTGCACGACCTTTAGTGACCTGAAACCCCTCCTGACCCCAGACGTACATCATGGCGGGAGGTGAGATAGTCTTTCCGCGAAAACTGTTAGCGGTCCAGTCTTTGTCGAGATAGGCCGGATTGTTATCGCCCATAATTTCGGCCCACTGGCGAATCATAGCCTCGTTGATATCATCCGCTGCGGGTGTTGGTGGGTAGACTTCTTGGCCTATGAAGGCGTAAATCTCTGACTCAATGGCCTTTTGCTCATCCGTTGTCATTTGGAACAGTTCCTATTGCAATTATGGGTTGTTTCTATCGGTGCGACGGCATCCCAAGTCCGTGGGTAGCGACCAGTCCACGCAATACTTCCACTACGCCACCGCCGAATGTACTGATAGTGGCACGACGGAACTCATGTTCTAGATCGCCGTGCAGCATGGCACCCTCGCTGCCAGCGGCGATCAGAGCATGCGGGCCCACGACGTCCATCAGTATGCGGCAAATTTCCAGCATAATTTCGGTGGAGTAGACCTTGATCGCAGAGGGGAAAACAGGGTCCATCTCTTCCTGGTCCAGTTGCCAAGACATACGTGCGTTCATAATACGCATAGCCTCAAGGTGCGCATAGACTTCTGCCAAGTTGCGCTGGGCCAATGGGTCGTCTATCACGCGCTGCCCATCGGCATTTTTGGTGTTACGCGCCCACTCCAGAGCCGCCCGAAAAATTTTCCAGCCCTGTATACCCCATGCTGCGAGGCCGACTCGCTCGTGATTAAGCTGCTCGGTTATCAAACGCCAGCCGGCATTTTCTTCGCCGATAATCATGTCCGCAGGGACTTCGACATCGCTGTAGTACGTGACGTTGGTACGGACACCTCCCATGGTGTGGATAGGGCCAAAAGAAAACCCAGGATCTTTGGTGTCCAGCACTAAAATAGAAATGCCCTTATGCTTTGGGACGTCCGGATTGGTCCGGGCTGCCAACCACACGTAGTCTGCACCTTCAGCGCCGCTGGTATAGACCTTATTGCCATTCACTAAATAGTGATCACCGTGCTTGACGGCCGAGGTCGTTAGGGCTGCAAGATCGGTGCCGGCGGCTGGTTCAGTGTAGCCGATGGCAAAGTGAAGCTCGCCACCTGCTATGCCCGGAAGAAACCGTTTCTTTTGTTCTTCAGTACCTTTACTGATAATCGAAGGGCCGACAGTATTCAGTGTGACGAAAGGTGTAGGCGCGCCGGCTAGTAGAGCCTCCTCATAGCGGATAAGCTGTTCACTCTCGGTTAGGCCGCGACCACCGTATTCCTTTGGCCAGCCTACCGCGAGCATTCCATCGAGGCCCTGCTGCCGAATGAGGGCCTTATAAAGATCGCCACTTTCCGCGCTGCGCAATTCCTCGCGGTGCTCGGGTTTAATCAGCTTGGAAAAGTAGGCGCGAAATTCTTTGCGTAATTCTTTTTGATGGTCTGTGTAGTCGACGAACATGTGCAGGCTCCTTTCAATTAATGACCCATATAATATTGATTTTGAATTCAAATTCAACTATTTTGTCATCCTATGTCAGAAATCACTGCCAAGTCACCTAAGAGTACCGGTGCGCTCAGTGCGCGGGGAGAGCGTGCCCGTGCGGGTTTGAAGGAAGCCGCGCTGGCTGTACTCGAGCGTGAGGGCTACCACAAGATGCGCATAGCCGATGTCACCGGCGAGGCAGGGGTCGCCCAGGGCTTGTTTTATCACTATTTCAAAGACCTGAAGTCCCTTACATTGGAGGTTCTCACGGATTTTTCTATGGCCAGTAATGATCCTGCGCAGACAGAGAAGCATGTGTCCAAAGGTGACTGGTACGCGCGCATTTACGCGCACAACCTCGTTATAGTGCGCACCTATGCGAAACGGCCAGGGGTTATGCGGTCTTTGCTGCAATTAGCGGACGAGGATGCGGCATTTTCCAGCATGTTGCGCGCGAACTACCGTAACCAGTTAATGTGGCTGGTGGATGTCATGCCGAAACTGTTTCCTGACGTGAATTTCAGAAAAAACCAGTCGTTAATGGTGGTGTACTCGCTTGCCGGCATTGGAGAGGGATTAATACGTGAATACTTTATTAATGAAAGCAAGACACTGTGTGCTGCACAGCTTTCTGTAGAACAATTCGCAGAGCTGCTGTCTACTATGTTTTATCGAGCACTATTTCTTCAGCAGCCTGAAGAAGAGAAGCTTAAATATACCCGCAACCTGACTGCTATGGTCAGGACCTACTGAGGAATGCCATTATGAATTTCACTTTTAGCGACGACCAGAATTCAATCCGTGAACTGGCTTGCCAGATTTTTGCCGATCGCGCCAGCGACGAGTTTCTGCTGGATTTCTCGCGCACAGACCAGACGTATGACGAGACATTATGGCAAACGCTGGCAGATCAGGGTTTACTGGGGGTGGCTATCCCTGAGTCCTCTGGTGGCACGGGTCTGGGTCTCACTGAACTTTGCATGGTGTTGGAAGAACAAGGGAAGCGTGTTGCGCCGGTACCGCTATATGCTTCGCTGGTCTTGGGTGGGTTGCCTATTGCAGAATTTGGTTCAACACAGCAGCAGCAACGTTATCTTCCAGCGCTGGCTTCAGGTAAGGCCAAGTTTAGTGCCGCGATCGCTGAGCTGGCGATGAACCCCGCAATTGCGACCAAAGTCTCAGCGACACATGGGGCCCAAGGCTGGACACTCAATGGCAAAAAATCCGTAGTACCTGATGGTGCGGTAGCAGATTTTATTCTAGTACCGGCTGAAGACGCTAAAGGACAGCAAACAGTATTTGTCGTCGATATCGGTGCGCCGGGTGTCACTCTTCACGGCGTCGATTTTGGTATGGCCGGTGAGAGGGCAGCGCATTTAACCTTGGACAATGTCACGGTTGATGACGATACGGTGCTGGGCGAACCTGGACAGGGTGCAGACATTATCGAGTGGCTGGAGCAACGTGCCAATGTTTGTCACTGTGCACTGCAGGTGGGTGTTACAGAAGAGGCCATGAAGCGCACAGCGGCCTTTTTAGGCGAGCGTAAACAATTCGGAGTTGCTCTGGGTACGTTCCAGGCGCTGGCTATGCGTATGGCAGATAGCTATATCGATGTGGAAGCGATCCGATCTACTTATTGGCTGGCGCTGTGGCGTCTCAGTGAGGGGCTGGATGCAAGAGCAGAGGTGCGAGCCGCAAAATGGTGGGCCTGTGATGCTGCGCATCGGGTGGTTTGCACAGCACAACATTTGCACGGGGGTACGGGCGCTGATGTCGAATATCCTATCCATCGTTTTTACCTTATGGCAAAGCAGATTAGCTTTTCTTTGGGCAATGCCAGTCAGCAGCTAGAAAAGTTAGGCCGTTTGCTGGCGGAGGATGACAGCCTTGGTTTTCGTGCAATGGAAGTAGAGGGGGCTTGATAAATTTTACGGCAGACAGCTTGAACTTGAATCACCAGTGCGTCAGAGGACCATTATGGATTTGTTTGCACCACTAAAGCTTGGGGCGTTGGAGTTGCGCAACCGTGTTGTGATGGCACCCATGACGCGCAGTCGCGCGAGTGAAGATGGTCTGCCTACCGACATTATGGTGGATTATTACAGTCAGCGTGCAACCGCCGGGTTGATCATTTCTGAAGGTATCGCTCCCAGTGCAGACGGGCGTGGGTACTGTCGTACGCCTGGAATTTATAACGAGGAGCAGGTCGAAGCTTGGGCCCGCGTCACCCATAAGGTACATGAAAAGGGCGGTTGTATGGTGGCGCAACTCATGCATGTGGGCAGAGTCGCCAACGGTTTAAATAAGGAGTCAGGTAGTGAAACAGTCGCTCCCTCGGCGATTCGTGCTCGCGGCAAAATGTACACTGATTTGCAGGGTATGCAGCCTTTTGACGAGCCCCGTGCCTTGGCGCAGAACGAAATTGTACAGGTGATTGCGGATTATCAGAAGGCGACGGAAAATGCATTTTCCGCTGGTTTTGATGGCGTGGAACTACACTGCACCAGCGGCTACCTGCCGGCTCAGTTCCTTTGCAGTGGCACTAATAAACGGACCGATGATTACGGTGGTAGCACCGCTAAGAGAGCACGTTTCGTGCTCGAAGTGCTGGGGGCTATGGCCAGCGTTGACGGCGCACAGCGTGTGGGCATGCGCATTTGTCCGGACAATCCTTTTAACGACATCGAGGATGACGACCCGCAACAGACATTCGACTATCTGCTGCAGGAAGCGACGTCTTTGGACCTGGCGTATCTGCATGCTATGCGTTTTCCGAAAGGACGGGTGGACAGTATTGCTCTCGGTCAGCGTTATTTTGGTGATCGATTGATTGGCAATGAAAGCTATAGCTTTGAGGAAGCCGGCGCAGCAGTCTCGGCTGGAACACTTGCCGCGGTATCTTTTGGTCGCCATTTTATTGCAAATCCAGATCTGGTCGAGCGATGGCAGTCCGGTGAGGCGCTAACAGACTTCGATCTGCATACTCTGTATACGCCGGGTGCCGAGGGTTATAGCAGCTATCCTCGAGCAGGCGCCTGACACATAAAAAATAATACGTGAGGAACATGCCATGCCCGCAACTCCTGTGGATCTAACCAACAAGAAAATTCTGATCACTGGCCCCACTGGCCAAGTGGCGCTGCCAGTGGTTGAGCATTACGCAAAAATTGCTGACGTCTATGCGCTGGCGCGTTTTCGTAAGCCAGAAGATCGTAAGCAGATAGAAAGTCTGGGTGCGAAGGTGTTGCAGGCAGATCTAGCCGATGCGAGCAGTCTCGATGTCGTTCCCGAAGACTTTGACTACGTGTTAAATTTCGCTGTTGTGAAAAGTGGCGATTTTGAATACGACTTGGCTGCCAATGCCGAGGGCGTGGGAAATCTCATGGCTCGATGCCGCACCGCAAAAGCGTTTCTTCACTTTTCATCCACCGCCGTCTATGAATATTGCGGTCAGGAACCGCGTGCCGAAAATGCCCCATTAGGCGATAACCACCGCGTCATGTTTCCTACCTACAGCATCTCTAAGATCGCGGCTGAGACGGTGTGTCGGTTTTTTGCGCGGCAACAAAAGATTCCTACTACTATAGCTCGCTTGAGTGTGCCTTACGGCGACAACGGCGGTTGGATGTACTTTCATATGTTGATGATGCAGCAGGGGATTGCCATCGACCTACATCCGGATAAGCCCAATTATTATAACCCGCTGCACAGTGATGATTACATCGAGAAAATACCCTACCTACTTGGAGCGGCAAGTGCAGACGTTACGACCGTTAATTTCGGCGGTTCACAAAAGGTCAGTATCGAACAGTGGTGTGCCTACATCACTGAGTTAACAGGTTTTGAACCGAACTTTCAAGACAACGCCAAAGCGTTTGGCAGTTTGTGTATAGACCTAGAAAAAATGCACGGATTGATTGGAGAAACCAAGGTTGACTGGCGGGATGGTATTCGCCGCCAGCTCGAGAACCTTGCGCCCGATCTGTTGCGCTGACCTTTAATCGCTATTGACTGAGGTGTATGTGGCACTCAACAGCAGTTGTCCTATTGGCCCCACTTAAAAAAACAGCATTATAATCCTTCAATTTCGTTTCAGTGCGCAGTATCCTCTATCAGATGCTGGTTGATCGGCAACAGGACGATAGGGGGTCTAATGAAGGTGAGTGATTACGTCTCGTCTGAAGACGTGGCTTATTTTACCACCAGAAGCGATTGGCAAGGCTGGCGTTTGGTGCTCGGTAATTGGTTATTGATCGCTGCCACCTTTGCTGTCGTCGCGGCTTGGCCCAACCCCATAACGATAGTATTGGCAGTTATCTTTCTGGCTAGCAGGCAAATGGGCCTGTCTGTGATGATGCATGATTGTGGTCATCGCAGCCTATTTCGTTCTAAGCGTCTCAACGCTGTTGTCGGTCAGTGGCTTTGCGCCCTTCCGGTTATGAACGACCAGCCCTCCTATGCGCGAGGTCACCTAGAGCATCATGCTAAGTCCGGGAGTCTCGCCGACCCAGACCTGTCAAACTATCAGGCGTACCCTGTGTCGCGGGCAAGCTTTAAACGCAAGGTTATCCGCGACCTTAGCGGCCAAACTGGCTTCAAGTTGATGTCATCTATCGTTCACGGTGCTGCGGGCGCGCTATCCAAGGAAAAGCGTGCATCGGCACTGCCTTTCGTAAAGCAGTTGCTAGTGCAACTGGTGTTGTTTGCGATCCTGGCGGCCTGCGGTATCGGCTGGACTTTTTTACTATGGTTGGTGGCCTATATGACGGTATTTATGTTGATTATTCGCATACGTCAGATCGCTGAGCATGCTGCTGTGCCGGATTTATTCGATCTAGATACCCGTATGAATACTCGCACTGTTGATGCACCTTGGTGGCAGCGCATGATTTTCGCGCCTTGTGGTGTTAACTACCACCTAGAACACCACTTTATGGCCAGTGTGCCCAGCTGCAAATTGCGTGAGTTGCGAGAGCATCTACGCAGTCGACATGCACTGGATGGCGTTCCGCAGTTTGATGGCTACGGTGCAATGCTGCGCCAAGCCGTGACGGCCTGAGCGATCCCCACGCATAACCACCGTAAGTGCAAAGTGGTCGAATGCGGCTCGGTTTTTGTGCATGAATGAAGGGTAAGCTTAGGGGCCTATCTATTGTTTATGCTGTGCTTTATATATTTTTAGAGTGGCAGGCGTTGTGGGTTCTTCGCGTTCATAATAGAGCTTCATCGACACTGCGACATCGGCAATCGTCGACTGCACAAAGTTTGCCATTCTCGCTCCCAGCCAAGCTCCCACTGCGCCCCACGGCATTTCGTAAATGAGTGTGGTAGAAAGCTCGGTTTGTCCTGATCCGGAATCTTTTAGCGCGTAGCGAAACCATGCATTTTTAAAAGGAGGAGCAGGTTTTTCACCCTTGTGTAGGCGTATCAAAAATCCTTTTCCATCCTGCCATTCCTCCACTGTTTCTTGGATATAGCTACTCTTGTTGCGGTACACATAACGACTGGCGCCAATACCTTGTAATTGTTCGCTTACGATTTCTGTTTTGACAATGCCAGGGACATAATTATGTGCAAGAGATATGTCTTTGAGCTTCTCCCACGCCGCAAAAAGCGGAATATCGATAAGCACTTTTGCATTTACTTCCTGAGTCATTTGTTTCTCCCCTTGTTACCGGCTGTGGTGCAGCCCACACCGTTGAGATATTTAGGATAGTTTGTTTTCAGAGTCTTTCTGTGCCTATAGCGTTATCGTGCTATTTTTTTCATGGTTGGGTCTTATCGAGAAAGTATGGAAATGTTACCGTTGTGAAGAGACACTGAAAATTTGACGTACTTACCGTCTGATAAAGTCTCTTACTCAAAGCAGATTATAAAACATTTTCTAAAGACATTGGAGCCAGGTATGAGTAAGTTTGAGAATCAATGTGTCGTGGTTACCGGTGGCGCCAGTGGTATCGGAGAAGCGACCGTCCGAGCAATTATAAACGAAGGAGGTAGCGTGCTGATTGCGGACTTACAGGAGGAGCGTGGCCAGGCTCTCGTGTCTGAGTTGGGTTCACGTGCCGCTTTTCACTTCACCGATGTGACGCGAGAGGATGATATCGTAGGCGCCATTGTCTTGGCTCAGAATGAGTTCGGCCCTTTGACCGGCATGGTTAACAATGCCGGTGTTGTCGGTGCCATCGGCTCGATCATGGATACCAGTGCAGAAGCCTTTGACCACACGATGGCTATTCTGTCCCGCGCTGTTTTCTTGGGTATCAAGCATGCTGCCAAGGCTATGCAGCCGCAAGGCAGGGGTGCGATTGTGTCTCTGGCAAGTACCGCAGGTGTCGTGGGTGGACTTGGACCGCATGTATATACGATGGCCAAGCACGGTGTCGTTGGGCTTACCAAGTCCGCTGCGTGTGAGTTGGCCAGAATAGGTATTCGGGTCAATGCGGTGGCGCCTGGCGGCACGGTTACACCGATGACCAGTGCGCTGGGTGATAATAACCCTGAAACGACTGCCCAGTTTATAGCGGATTCCTCACCCCTGGGGTTTGCGTGTATGCCACAGGATATTGCCAATGCCATTCTGTTTTTGCTGAGTGAAGACGCTCGCTATATGACAGGACACACGATGGTCATTGATGCGGGTGAAACAACAGGCGCTGCGCCGCCACCCTTCTTTTCTGTCGATGCGGATATTTTGCTTCACGCCGGAAATCGCGGTCTCGACCAGTAAGCTAGTTATCGCTGGTCATATCACTTATCGGAGCTGCGACATTATCCCGATTGCCACAAAGGATGTTGATTGATGCTTAGCTATCGCCATGCATTTCACGCGGGTAACCATGCCGACGTCTTGAAACACCTGGTTGAGGTGTTGATACTGCAGTATTTGGTGCAAAAGAAAGATAAGCCGTTACGGTATATTGATACCCATGCTGGGCCGGGTGTTGTTGCTCTGCAGACGTCTTTTGCCAGTAAAAATCGAGAGTTTGACTCGGGCATCGCTCGCCTGTGGGGGCGCAGTGACCTGCCGCCACCATTGGAACGTTATGTCAACACGGTGCGCAGCTTTAACCCCTCAAGTGAGCTCTTACATTATCCCGGATCACCGGCTATCGCAGCGAGTATTTTGGGTGCGGCTCATCGCCTGCAATTGTTTGAGTTACATCCCGACGATGCCTCGGGACTGGACGACTGGGTTGGCCGCGATCGACGTATCAAAGTACAGCAGGCCGATGGATTTTCGGCATTAAAGGCAATTCTTCCGCCTCCGGAAAGGCGCGCACTTGTACTGATTGATCCACCTTATGAGGTAAAGACTGATTACGACACCGCAATTTCTGCCTTGGAGGTCGGTTGTAAAAAGTTTGCGACAGGCGTTTACGCTCTGTGGTACCCGTTGCTGGACCGCGATGATGTGTCGGTCCTTGTAGAAAGATTGAAGATGATGCCGGTAAAATCGCTATTGGTCGAATTCCCGGTGCAGTCTTTGACAGGTGAAGGCATGCGTGGAAGTGGCATGTTTATTGTGAACCCCCCCTGGATATTGCAGCAGCAGCTAGAAAATTGCCTGCCATACCTGCAGGCAGCGCTGGCGGAACCCGGCGTGCCGCTGTGGAGCATGCGCAGTCACGGTGAATAAAGATCCCTTCACCCTGCCAGTGATCAGCTCGCTAGTAGCGTATTCTCAAGAGCCTCGACGAACTGAGTGCGAAAAACACGGTCATTTTTTTCATACCATGTTCTGGCATTTTGACCCAATGCTTGCATCGACGATGGCCCCATTTGAATAATTTTTTCTATCTTTCTCTCAAGGTCTTCCGTGTCTACATAATAGTTGATGCCCGCTCGCTGCTGGCGTGTATTGTTGTGTGCGACAAGAATGCCCCGGTCCCGTGTAATCAATTCGTTCATCGGGGGCGCATCCGTAGTAAGAGTAACAGCACCGCAGCTCATGGCTTCGACAATGCAATGTCCGAACCCTTCTGTTTCAGAGGGGCATAGGTGCACAAAGTAGGTGTTTTGGAGCTGCCGCAGGCTGTCATCATCCAGACGTTCAAGCACATGTTTTATGTTTGGTGCGTGAATTAACTTAACCCTCGACTGACTATAGGTTTTTGGGCTCTGTACCACGGTTAAAAGCGGCCATTCAGGATGTCTCAGCCACAAGTCAGTCAGAGGCTTAGTACCTTTTTGCCAGCTGCGGCCCGCTACATGCAGGAATCCGACCTGCTTTTCTCCAGAGGATATCGTATCGAGGCGGTCGTCACTGGTGAAACTGATAAAACGCGTTGGGCGCCCTAAGACTTCAAATGCGCTCTGCCCACTTTTGGTTTTGCAAAAAACGCTATCGATTCTTTTTAGATGCCGATATTGCGATTTTCTAAACCATTCTGGGTTGGGGATAAAGGCATTGATACTGGCGTACCTGAAAAAACCGGGACTAATATCCTCCAGAAATAAATTTATATCATACGGCGCAGCAGCGAGGGTTTTAGGATGCAGCCACCGCTGTCGAAATCCGTGAGCGCGATGAGAAATTCGATGACGTCGAATCTTTGCCCTATGATAAGGGGAGCCATTAAGAGTCACCTCGAAGCGATCTGTCGGCAAAGCAGCAATAATGATATCGACATCATGGCTGAGTCCGCCACCATTATGCCAAGCGACTATATTGAGGCGTATCATAGATTATTAGTCATTGGGCGCAGCCTGCTTCGATAACTTTTTGAGATGTTCAAATTTATGCAACGCATTGTCAAGTCTCGATACAGATATTCGACGGTGCTGCTTACGGCAGTCATTTGCAGCACGATATTAGCTGTCGCTTGCTTGGTGGCTCTGCTCTTTCTGTTGAGCAAACCACAAATCGGCATAGTAACCACGCTGTTCGAGTAGTGCCTCATGTGAACCCTGTTCCACAATGCGGCCATGATCCAGTACAACGATTTTGTCCGCATCAATAATAGTGGACAGCCTGTGTGCGATTACCAAGCTTGTATGTCCCTCAGCGACTTCTCGCAATGCTGTTAGAATAGCCTGTTCCGACTTGCTGTCGAGTGATGAGGTCGCTTCATCAAAGACCAACACCGGCGAGCGTTTGAGGATTGTTCGCGCTATTGCCACCCGCTGTTTTTCACCGCCTGACAGCTTCAAGCCTCGTTCACCGACTCTGGTCTGGTGTCCCTCCGGCAGCTGGCTGATAAAATTATCGAGGTGCGCGAGATAAATGGCATTAGATACTTCTGCATCGCTTGCCTCGGGACAGCCATAGCGGACGTTCTCAAAAACGCTGTCATTGAATAAGACAGTATCTTGAGGAACGATACCGATAGCTTGGCGCAGAGAATTTTTGGTGACATGACTAATATCCGTGCCACCTATTGTAATGTTGCCCTCGTCAAGATCATAAAATCGAAACAAAAGTTTCACCAATGTGGACTTTCCGGCACCACTGGCACCGACTACGGCGACCTTTTGACCTGCTCCAATAGTGAATGACACGTTGTTCAAGATTTTTCTGTCAGGTCGGTAGGAAAACGAAACATCAGTGAACTCAATGTCCCAAGCCGCCGGTTGCAACGTTTTTGCTTCGAGGCGGTCGTCGACGCTGGTCGTGATCTCCAGAAGCTGCAACATTTTTTCAATATTGGCCATCGAGCCCTTGATCTCTCGATACACAAATCCTAGAAAATTAAGCGGCAGGAAAAGCTGGATCATAAAGGCGTTGATGAGCACAAAATCGCCTAGTGTCATAGTGCCGGCTGCAACACGCGAGGTGGCCAGCCACATCATCGCAGTCATAGCAACTGCAATAATCAGCGCTTGACCTCCATTGAGGGAGAATAGCGACAAGCGGTTTTTGCGCCTAGCGGACTCCCACTTTTCGAGTTCATAGTCGTAACGCTGCACCTCAAACTCTTCGTTGGTAAAATATTTTACCGTTTCAAAATTGAGCAGGCTGTCGACAGCACGGTTGTTGCTAGCAGAGTCGGCAATATTGGCTTCACGCACAAATTTGGTGCGCCATTCCGTCGCTGCTACCGAAAACCACACATACGCTAACACTGCACTGAGCGTGATCAGGGCGAAACCCCAACCATAGTTGTAGAGCAGGATGCCCACGACCATAAAAATTTCGATAAATGTCGGCACAATATTGAACACAAAAAAGCGCATGAGAAAGCTGATCCCAGTCGTGCCGCGTTCAATGTCGCGTGACAGGCCACCGGTGCGACGGTTGAGGTGGAAGTCGAGATCAAGATTATGCAGATGCCTGAATACTTTGATGCCAATTTTCCGCATTGCCCGTTCGGTAACGTGCCCAAAAACGGTATCGCGAAGCTCCCCAAACAGGACATTAGCAAAGCGCGCAAGGCCGTAGGCTAATACGAGCGCTATTGGGGCCGCGATGAGTTGCGTTTTCTCGGAGTCTAGAGCGTCAACGATATACTTGAGTATGAACGGACCAACCACATTGCCTAGCTTGGCGAGGATTAAGCAGCCGAGGGCCAACAGCACCCGGTTGCGATATTCCATCAAATAGGGCCAAATTATCCGGATGATGTGCCAGTTAATTTTTTGGTTCGGTTCGTCTTCGTAGTTGCCATGATTCATAGTGGTG
>JAPKBI010000163.1 GCA_028823475.1 Halioglobus sp.
TCAGTGAGCCATTATCCGTTAGGCAGACACCGGTACAATATTTGCTGAATGTTTTGGGCGAGAAACCGTGGTCTTTTGCGGTTTTGACAAAAGGCGAGTCACTAGCGTTCCCATGTCTTTTTAGCTCCGCGATTAACAGGCCATCAAGCCTCGCCACCTTGGTTTTTTCTGGCCGCCGATAACACAGATCGTAGTCTAAGGTCAGCCGTTCATTGGCTGCATGATTCCAAAGCGTAACGCGTCGATAATTCACGTAGAGACTAGGTTTAACAATATCTTCTTCAACGACAACACCGCTGGACCGAACGTCTGTACAGTTGATCCGCTCCTTTACCGTGCGGTCTTTATTGGTTTTGAGCTTTTTTTCAAAATACGAAATGTTAGTCTCATGATAGCGTCGCAAACGAAACTTGTGCCGGTTCAACTTGCCATTCTGGTGTTGCAAATAAAGATCCCAGGCGGGCGTATCAAAATAGGTGTTTTCATAGGTAAATACACGATGACCTGATTCTTCGAGGATAGTGTAGTCCGAATTCAACGCGCCTAGGAAGCGAGGTAATATTCGCACGGGCAATAGAAATTTGGAGTCGGTACGATCGGCCAAGGTGATTGCTGATTGCTCTTTAAGGTTATGCGCAGAGAATTGGTCCACCACCGCTGTACACGACCCTTCTATATCGTGGTTTTGGGTCCTCAGCTCACCGTGGTCGCTGCGGTATCGCGCTTGCTCGAGTTTAAGCTGCATCGGTCACAGGCCGCCGCCAAAAAAGCCGCTGCTGTTCACAAAGTCAGCCTTGAAACGCATATTCACTGCGCCGCCAAGTGTAGGTGCCTCGTCGAAGGAAATTAACCCGGCGCCCGTTACCCCGTTAATTCGAAAGCCGGTGCTGCCTGAACCGCCAAGGTCACCGCGAAGAATCATCGTCGTCGTGCCCTGAAGAGCAACCTCCAGCTGGCCAAACTCATCTTTTTCTATAAGCACAGGGAAAATAACCAGCGACCCGTCTAGGAAGCCTGTCAGGATGATGGAGACACTGTCCGAGGGGAGACCGCCTCCAACGCCTGCCGAAGGGGGAGAGGCGCTGACTGGCACAGTGATTAAATCGCCGTTCAAATCGACCCATTCAACGGTACCGCTTCCGTTAACAATGTTGCCGGTGAGTGTCATATACCCGCTCTTATCGCACACGACGGCCCGATCAACAATAGTGCGTTCTCTTTGCTGAGTCTCTCCGGCGACAGCCGCCCTCAGCTTGCCATCATATTCGCGAATAAATCTGCGGACTTGCGTCATATTGACTTCAGGCGTTTCAGTCAAATCTCTGATGCGATCTACCTCTGCATTGAGCGACTCTGCGTTCCAAATTTGTTCCAATAGCTCCAGCACTCGCGCATCGTATTTTTGTTTAAACTCTGGGATTTTGTACAGGCGCGATGGAATATTTGTCGCATGGTATAGCGGCCCCGTGCCGGGACTTAACAGGCTATCCTGCTCTAAAGCGGCGTCCGTGCCCCAAGGAATATAATAAATAAGGTCGTTGTCAGGATTATGGTAGATCCAATAGTTATTGGCATTCGAGGTGGAGCCATCCCAGTGCCCGAGAACGGCCTCTGCCGCCCAAAACGTAATAAAGGCGTCTAGGTCAACCACTTGAGACAGCAGGCTGGCTAGATTCTCATCAGTAGCCTTAAGTGCTGAAACCACTGCACTGAGGTCTGATCGATCGTTTATCTCTTTATTCGTTTTAAGCTGAAAATTTTCTTTCAGATTTTCGCCGAAATCCGCAATCTGGGCCTCATATAAATTACCAGTATCGTTGCCGAAGTTACGCCGGAGGAAAAGTTTTTTGATGCTATCTATATGTGAATAAGTACCCAAATCCTCGCCATTGACGCTGACCCTAGCAAAATTGCATCTTGGCGCAGACACACCTGCCTCCTTGAAGAGTTCATAAGCCATGCATGTGTGCGTATTGCTCGGATCTTGAAGATTATTATTCAGCGTCATGCGCCGCGTACCGTAAAAACGCCTATCGGGCCTCAGTTCGTCAAAGTCCAGTTTCAAGGAGGGGCGGCTCGCAGACAGGGAACCCAAGAAGCCTTTTTTGCGAATATCGACGTCGTTTAGTACCTCTCCATTAATCGTCACAGTGGCGTTAAAATGACTGTATTCAAACTCGTTCGCACACCCGGTGGCAATCGTCGCAAAATAGCGCCCCTCATTGCGCAGAATGTCGTAGTCATCGGGGTCCATGTTGATATCAACCTGAACAATTTCATCCGGTTGAAACAACTGTTCGCTTAAATCGGGCTGAGCAGGGCGCAGATCATTGTTACTGACAACTGTTGTGTCGCCACCAGCGCCGCAGGCGGCCAGTAACAAAAGAGTCAATGCGACAGCAATGCTTAGACATCTGGACATAATAGGTCCCAGTAATTATTTAATCAGTATTATTTTGCAGACAGCCGGCTATTTTACCAGTCTAAACAGGCGGATACAACAACACCTTACTTCGTAAAAGAGCCACTCCATTATGATCCACAGTCTAGCAAAGGGGGAAAATCATTGGCTCAGTGGTACCAAATAGGGCGCTAGCGGGTGTGCGTGTCAGCAGTACACAAAGGCAGGATTGCGGCTTTCTACTCGCTTGTTACTCTATTAGTGTCCAATATTAATTTAAAGTTCCTGACATTAAATATTGTTTAAAATGTGGTCAATTTTCAATAGGCAGTAGCAATTCGGTCAAGTACGCCGTGTTCTGGGGAAAACGATGGCAGACCAGTCAGCATGCATCAAGGCAAAGATTGACTTCGGGCGCGCAACGCAGTGGCAATAAGGCCTAGTTTGTCGGCCAGCCTATCAAGAGCACGAAGACCTTAGTCAAAAAATAAAAGCTCGGGGTGTCTGTATAAAAAACTTCTGAAGTGGCGCTGCCTTGGGTCACGTATTTTTTTACAGGCTGATCCATCGACGTCTTTCATGCCATCGTCGGATAGCAGCAGAATCCGGCCGCCTTTTTTGTCCGGCAAGGCAGCAATGGCCTCCGGGTTGAAGCCTGCAAAAGTCAGATTTTCGATTTTCTCAATCTCAGTACTTTCGCCATCCCAGAGAAATAATGAGGACTGGCCAGCCTCGGCATCCTGTTCGTTGCCTATGACCATATATCGCTCACCTTCGGACGCCAAAGCGCGGATACCGCCATCCAGTTCAATTAACCTAGGGCGGCCGAAAGACGCTGCCTCACCCGCGATGATGCCGCCGGGATTTTCCAATTCAATGATCAATGACTTGCCCGAAATAGTGGGGCTGCGAAAACCAATAAGCAGATGCCCGTTGGGCATGTCGGCCATAGCTTCGATGTTCAAGCCGCCCTGCGCCTTGGGAGGCAGAGCAGCAGCGGTCTCGAGCTCGAAGCGCTGATGCTGTGGCGCAGCAATGATGTCTTGCAGCAAACGGGTGTAGGGCGAACCAAAAGGCACTAAAACAGGTTTAGGGCCGTCACTGTGAATTTTAGTTGCGAAAAACTGCATTCGAGCTTCGACCCTCTTTCCCTTGCGATTACGCCCGTGTGAGGAGATCCAATAAACCACATCGCCCACCCGGGCTGCGCCCTCTAAATCAGCTTCTTTCGTCTCCTTGCGAGGCTTATTTTTGGTGCTATCATTTTTTTTAGAAAGTTTGAGGAAGTCACTAAGTTCGAGAGAAGATTCTTCGGGGCCCGATGTATGTAGGGTGTAGATAAGCAATCTATTGAGTTCATCGTCAGCAACAGCAAACGCATCATGACCTACCGCGACAACGCCGGAGGCATCACATATTCCACTGTGTCGGTGCTCTTCAACAGAGGCAGAGACCAAGTTGGCAGAGGATGCTAGCAGTGCGGTTAACAGTAATCTTATAATCATCATCCCTCCAGCGTGAGCATCAAGGCTCGATGATAAGCTATGACTGCCCAGCGTCAGCGAAGCTGCCGCGCGGGTGTGCTCGACATAGAATATCAAACGTGATGTTATGTGATGCATTGGTTTTGCGTTCAATTCAGCGATTTAGAAACTTATCGCTAAGGTATGGCGATAACTTTGCCGACTGTCTTTTTGTCAGCCAAGTCTTGCAGTGTCTGCGGTATATCTTCAAAATTAACGACTTGACCAATAGCCGGTTTTATTTTTCCTTGCTGTACGAGCGAAATAATATCCTTATTAATTTTTTCGCCTAGCGCCACAGGTACGAAGTTCCAGCCCATGCCCTCTTTCAAGAAATCTGACATAGCCTCATCTGCATAGGCAAGCATCACTGCGCATAGGCTGATGTTGCTTAGCGCCAGGCGGCGTGGTACTAAAAACTTTTCATCGGCTACGGTTTTGTTAGATGAAAATCCCATCATGATATAGCGACCGTTATACGCAATTGCGCCAAGTGACTTTTCCATTACCGCTTCGCCGACAGTATCGAATACGATATCAACCCCTTTTTTGCCGGTCACTTCTTTAACAGCAGCCACAAAGTCGTCGCTATTATAGTTAACGGCAATGTCTGCGCCGAGCTTGCGGCACCAGTCCAGCTTTTCATCTGCCCCGGCTGTCGCAATAACGCGTGCACCGGCATTCACCGCCAGCTGTATAGCGGCCGAACCGACACTGCCAGCGGCAGCATGGATTAATACGGTCTCTCCCGCTTTCAATTTAGCGCGCTCAATTAAACCTAACCAAGCCAAATGGTAAGGAAAGTAAAGTGCTGCCGCATCTGGCAGGGGTATTTCTTTGGGTACTTCAAAGGCCGATACCGGTGGGCAAATCGCATATTCTGCATAGCCGCCGTGTGCACCGGCAGTCATGGCAACCACGTGCTTACCTTGCCATGATTCACATCCCTTGCCACATTTTTCAACCTGACCCATGACTTCCATGCCAGGGCTGTAGGGGAATTCTGGTCGCACCATCATGTTGCCGCCGGTGACGCGTTCCAGATCATTTAGGTTAAAGGGGATGCCAAGCACCTTCACCCGTAACTCGCCATCACCGGGCTCCGGAATGTCAATGTGCTCCAGTTTTAGCACGTCGACGGGCTGACCGTATTCATGTAATCGCCATGCGCGCATTTGGGGAGAGGCTTTGATCATAGTGTTGTCCTGATTATCAAAATCTTTTTAGTCTGGGGAGTAATTGATGGGTCTATGTTTATTGTAACGGACAACAGAACGCAAGCTTTGCGTACTCCCCAGATAGGATCGTAGCGCAGGTGACCCTAAGGGAATCATCATCCGATGAGTAGGTGGCAATATTAAGTCGTCAGAAACGGTGTGCGTGTAACGACATGCTGGACGCCACGTGCGAGCAGAACGACCTGCGG
>JAPKBI010000164.1 GCA_028823475.1 Halioglobus sp.
TGGCATCCTCAAGACCGGGCAAGTTAAGTCCTTTGCCTCTTGGGGCTCCGGTACCTACAAATACCGCATCGTAACTCTTGCTCAATATTTCCTTGAGACTATCCACTTCGATATTGAATGTCGTGGTCACGCCCATATTGAGAATGTAGTTTACTTCCTCGTCTAGTACGTCTACCGGCAGGCGGAAAGTCGGAATCTGACTGCGCATCATGCCGCCACCGGCAAACTGGTTGTCATAGATATCAATGCTGTACCCCAGCGGCGCAAGATCACGAGCCACTGTGAGTGACGCAGGACCGGCACCGATAAGTGCAATACGCTTGCCATTCTTTTTGCTGGGGATGATAGGTAGCCGATCAGTAATATCGTCTTTGTTATCCGCTGCCACACGTTTCAGACGACAGATCGCTACAGGTTCTTCTTCCACTCGGACACGGCGACAAGCCGGCTCGCAGGGACGATCGCAAGTGCGCCCCAAAATCCCGGGAAACACATTGGAGTGCCAATTGACCATATAAGCATCGGTGTAACGCTCGGCAGCGATCAAACGAATGTACTCAGGCACTGGCGTATGGGCCGGACAGGCGTGCTGGCAATCCACCACCTTGTGAAAATATTCAGGGTTCTTGATATCAGTTGGTTTCACTGGAGCTGCTCATTATTAACATGGCGGTATCGGGTCGCGGCTCATGCATCGCACAGTAAGCCGCCTTCAACGCGCTACCAGTGTGTCACATGTCAAGTCCTGTTTCATTAATGCAGGGTTGGAAATGGTGTTACTTTTCCGACACTTAGGGATTATTTCTTACATTAGTGTTTCATCTTAAACTAGTCTAAACCGCGATCTTCTAGAACCAACCGAACAAGCCACCACTGTTTAACTCCTCTTCGCAACCCAGCAACTGCGCCTGGTAAGTATTGGCCTTGGCATCGACTTTACGCGCTACATTCATCAACCATTGTTTTTTAAGATAGGTCCCACGCCTGTAGCCACCATGGCCCTCATGGTAGGCCAGATAAAGTGCATACGTGTTACTCAGCGATATTCCATTACGCTGTAGGGATTTTTGATTATACCAACCAACGAAATCAATGGCGTCAGAAAAATCATCGCGGTCTGCTCCAAACCCCCCTCCATCGCGCTTATAGTCATCCCATGTTGCCGTTTTTGCTTGACTGTAGCCATAAGCACTGGACGGCCTGAATCCCGGTATGACGCCGAAAATTTTCTTGCGCGGAGGCTGCGCATCATCTTGAAACCGTGATTCCTGATAAATAATCGCCATCATCACCGGGATCGGGCTGCCCCACTCGTCCCTCGAATCTGCGGCAGCGTCATACCAGTCATCTTTCTCACGAAAGATAGCGCAAATATTATTGATGTCGCGGGGAGGACTGGTTGAGCACGCGCTCACGCTCACCAGCAGTGCCAACACGACAATCCATTGCAGCGCGCGACTCAAACTTTAATACCCTGCACCAAAAGAAGCGTAAGAAACGATTGCTCGTCAACGACCTCTACGCCCAGCGCTTCTGCTTTCGCTAGTTTCGAGCCCGCGCCCGGCCCTGCAACAACACACGTCGTTTTAAGGGAAACAGTGCCAGCCACCTTTGCACCTAGCGCCTGCAAATGGGCTTTGGCATCATCGCGCCCCAGTGTCTCCAGTTTCCCAGTGACAACCCAAGTTTGACCCGCAAGTGGCTGATTCTGCTGTGGCAAGCACTCAATATCAGGCCAGCTCACTCCGGCATCACATAACAACCTGACCACTTCTAGACTGGACAGCGAATCGAAGAACTGACGCAGGTGATCTGCCACAATGGGGCCCACGTCATCGACATCGAGAAGCTGTCGCTCCGACGCAGACGAAAGTACCGGCCAACTTCCAAAATGGCGCGCCAAACTTAGGGCCGTCGCTTCACCCACCTCACGTATTCCCAACGCAAAAATAAAACGCGGCAAAGTAGTCAATTTACTGTCCTGCAATGCTGCCAATAAATTGTCCGCTGACTTTTCGCCCATACGATCAAGCTTCAGTAGATGCGCTTTCGACAGGGTATAAAGTTCGGCAACATTACCCACCAAACCTTCATCTACCAACTGCTCAACGAGTTTGTCGCCAAGTCCTTCTATATTTAGCGCCCGGCGCGATGCAAAATGTTTTATGGCGGCTTTCTGCTGCGCGGCACAGACTAGCCCGCCCATACAACGCAAGGCAGCTTCACCCTCTTCGCGTTCTACCGCAGATTGACACACAGGACAATGCTGTGGAAACGTCACGCGCCTAAAGCTAGGCAAGCGATGCTCTAGCACGACAGAAACCACCTGCGGAATAACATCGCCCGCCCGGCGCACTATCACAGTATCCCCTATTCTCACATCGAGGCGATCGACTTCATCGCGGTTATGCAAAGTGGCATTACTGACGGTAACACCGCCGACAAATACGGGCTCCAATCTCGCCACCGGTGTAATCACGCCGGTACGCCCTACCTGAAACTCCACATCCAACAACCGGGTCATCTCCTCCTGTGCCGGAAACTTGCGCGCGATAGCCCAGCGAGGTGCACGTGAGACAAAACCCAATTGCTCCTGCAGTTGAAATTCATTAACTTTGAATACGATCCCATCGATATCGTAAGGAAGACTGCCCCGCCGCTCAGCTAGCGACTGATAATAATCATTGCAAGCCTCAACCCCATGCACGACAGCGGACTGCGAATTAATCCTGAATCCCCAATCCTGTAAACGCTCTAACACCCGCGCTTGCCGGTCTGGCAAACTACCCCCTTCCACCAACCCAACGCTGTAGCAACACATCTCCAACGGACGCTCTGCCGTAATGCGAGGATCCAGCTGTCGAAGACTGCCAGCGGCCGCATTGCGCGGGTTTACAAAGAGCTTATCGCCGCGCTCGCGCGCTCGCTCATTGATCTGTTCGAAGCCCGCTTTAGGCATATAAATTTCGCCACGCACTTCAAGCACCTCAGGATAACCGGTTCCACGCAAACGCAGAGGAATAGAACGAATGGTGCGAACATTCTGTGTGATATCTTCACCGGTTGCGCCATCGCCACGGGTTGCACCGCGCTGCAACACGCCGCCACGGTAGAGTAAACTAACAGCAATCCCGTCAAGTTTCGGCTCACACGCAAATTCCAGAGGCCCCGACATTTCTTCGAGTCGATCCAACAATCGTCGGTTGAAATTCTGCATGTCCTGATCATTGAATGCATTGTCTAGGGACAGCATAGGAACATCGTGTTTGACCTGCCCGAACTGAGTGAGAGGTTGTCCGCCCACACGCTGGGAAGGGGAATCAGTCCGCAACCATTGCGGGTGTTGCGTTTCTAAGGCGACTAGACGCTGCATAGCGCGGTCGTACTCGGCGTCAGGCACCGTAGGCTGGTCCAAGACGTAGTACTGGTGATTCCAGGTATCAAGCTTTTCTAGCAGGGATTCGAGTTCCTGCAAAAGGTCCGCCACTGGCATAAGAGAATTCAGTGAGCCTTGGCCAGCAAACGCAGTTCTAGATCACGAATTTTTTGTCGACTATGCTCCATCGTCTGCTTGCTTACTACACTGCGGGATTCGTCTAGAACATCAGCATCAAGATTGCGTGCGACTGTTTTAGCAGTCTCTAGCATATAATCAAAGGCCTGCATCATATCTTCCGGCCCCGGCAGAGTGAGGAAGAACACCAGACCGGGCGTCGCCATATCGGCCATATTATCAATATCGAACACGCCAGGCTGCATCATGTTCGTCACGCTGAATTGAACCGCGCCACGCCCAGCCTCGAGTTCATGGCGATGAAAAAATCCCATATCGCCGAAACGCAGATCACAGGCCAATAGGATGTGTAATATATCGCCGCCATGGAAGCCCTGCTTACTGCGGGCCACCACGTTGAACATAAACACTTCAGGTTCTTCCTGGCTGACGAGCCGGCTAGGAGCAGGCTGCGCCTTCACAGTCTCTGGTGGACCGTCTTCCGACGCCAATCCATCTAGCCAGTCAATATCTTCGATGTCTCCGTCAGGAGCCCTAGAGGTCATGCCGGCAACCAGTTCGTCATGCTCGGTAGGCGACGACTTGTCCGCCGCTACCTCATAGCCTGTAGCCCGAAGGATATCACTCCTGTCCACCACCCTTGCGCCACCATTTGGCAGCTCGCCGAACATTGAAAAATCCTGTTCGGGCGCAACCGACAGCTCTTCGCTGTCGACCAACTTCATTTTGACCTCAGCAGACCTGTCCCGACGAATCCGCCGCCAAGCGTCAAACAATACAGCTACTATTAGCAGAACACCGACAACTACCATCCAGTCACGTATTGTTAAATCCATCGCTCCTATTTCCGCCCTATTTGTCTACCGAATCAGCTGGCCGCCAAGGCCGCTGCTGCTTCCACATCGACCGACACCAGCCTTGAAACCCCCGGCTCATGCATCGTCACACCCATCAATTGATCGGCGAACTCCATGGAAATTTTGTTGTGGGTAATAAAGATAAATTGCACTTTCTCCGACATCTCTTTTACCAGACGGGCATAGCGCCCGGTATTAGCATCATCCAGCGGTGCATCAACCTCATCCAGAATACAAAAAGGCGCGGGGTTCAACTGAAAGATGGAAAACACTAACGCAATGGCGGTCAATGCCTTCTCTCCTCCGGATAACAAATGAATAGTCGCATTCTTTTTACCCGGTGGCCTAGCCATGATAGAAATTCCGGTGTCGAGCAAATCATCGCCTGTCATTTCCAGGTAAGCGCTACCGCCGCCAAAGACCCGCGGAAATAATTCCTGCAAGCCAGTGTTAACCTTTTCGAAAGTCTCACGGAAGCGGTTGCGCGTTTCCTTGTCGATCTTGCGAATCGCTGACTCGAGAGTATCCAGTGCCGATATCAAATCTTCATTTTGAGCATCAAGATAGTTCTTGCGTTCCGACTGCAAATTATATTCATCGATAGCGGCGAGATTGATCGGACCAAGACGAACAATACGATTCCCTACCTGCTCAAGAGCGCGCTGCCATTCGGGCTCATTAGCGCCATCAGGCATAGTGCTTAACACCTCTTCAATCTCGTGCTGACTTTCTACCAACTGCTTATTGATACTGTTTCGCTCGACCTGCAAAGTCTGGCTCGCTATGCGCTGTCGCTCCAGATCACCGCGCACTGTTTCTGCGCGCTGCTCTATGGCCGCACGCTGTTGCTCCGCCTGACGCAACTGGTGCTCCATTTCGGCCACCAGCTGCCGTGCAGCAGTCAACTCAGCCTCGGCCAGCAGCCTCAACTCTAATTGCTGTTCGAGATCAATGCGCAATGCCTCTA